>NZ_VHLC01000007.1:0-149217 GCF_006547355.1 Myxococcus sp. AB036A
CTCCAGGGCGGGTTCTGGGGCGGCCGTGCTGGCCCTGGGTGAGCCGGTGGAGCACGCCCGCGCGCATCCACACGACGCCGCAGCTCGCGCAGGCGGAGACGGCCGCGCCCCGGAAGAGCATCGTGGACGCGCTTTCGCCACAGGAGGCGCACTTCACGTGCCGCCCCGTCGTCTCCATCGCCGCGGATTCTCCCGGCGGGGGCTGGAGGAGTCGCCTCTCCGTGGGAGAGAGCAGATCGCCTTCGCAGCGACCGCAGTGATGGCCGGGCTGGCCCGCGTCCCGTCGCAGCGGCGCGGGCGCGGGGCACTCTGGACAGTCGAGTCCCGTGTCGGGAGCCGGGGGCGCCTGCTGGAGTGGTGCGGCCGTGTCGTGGCCCTGCGCCACCTCCGGGGGATGGGCCGTGCGCGCAAGCAGCGCCCGAGCGACGGTGCGCAGCGTCAGCCACTGCGCCAGCAGCAGCGCGCCATCCGCGCAGAGCACCACGAGTCCCCAGTCGGGTGTGTCCCTCCGGGCTTCCACCACGAGCGCGAAGGCCACCAGGACGTGGAGCCCGACGATGCCGCGAGCGCCCGCCTTGAAGCCGGCCGCCAGCGGGCCCAGGACGGCCGCCATCAGGGCCATGAGCCGCGGCAGGCCCACGACGGCGTATCCCGGCACGAGCGCCACGGCGATGGCCTGCATCCGGGTGAACACGCGCTGGCCACTGGCTCTCCTCAACACCTCCAGCCAGAGCACGAGCACGGCGGCCCATAGGAGCCAGGGAATCAAGGCCGTGAATGGCGAAACCCGGCGCGGGTCCAGGGGGATGTCCCAGAGCGTGGGCCACAGCACCCAGGCCTGGAGGACGCGAGGAACCTGCAAAGGAAACACGATTTGCAGCAACCGCGCGCCGACGAATGCCGCCTCGACCCCGAGCAGCAACTTCAGCAGCATGGCTGTTTGCTTGAATCGAGGGGTTGAGGGATTGGAAGGTGTGTCTTGAATTGCTTGAATTGGGTCGGGCCCTGACAACATTTCCCCCTCGGGTGGAGCACGCGGACTGTAACCGAAAAGCTTGTCAGGACATGAACCACCTTCAGTCAGGGGGTGTCTCGTTGCCCTCCGAAGTCGTGACATTGACTCGGCAACGCGGGCTACGTATAGGGCTGCGCTCGTTGGACGGCCTGGGGTGGCTGGGGTCAATACGACCCGACTTCAGGGACGAGGGGGAATTCAGGTATGCCATTGCAACTCAATCCCGGTGCTCGGTTGCTCGCACTGAGTGCGCTGCTCCTGGTGAGCCCGGCAGTCAATGCTCAGTCCTATTCGAACGCCCGTCCTCGCGCGGTCGTCCCGTACAAGCAATTGCCCAATCGGGACGTGCAGGTGGGGGACTCCTCGGGTACTTCACGCTCGGCGCTCCCGGCGCGGGGGGCGTTCTGCAAGTCGGTGAAGGGCTTGTTGGGCGCTGCTTCGAACGGCTTTGTTTCCCTGCGAGGGGCCGCGGAGCGGAACTCGACGGACGAAGTCTCCATCTGGAAGTCGAAGCAGGGGCCCCAGGACTTCCGCTGCTTCGTCTACCGGACCCGGACGTTGGGTGACTACGTCTACTGCGTCCAGTCCAACCTGGAGTGTGGAACGCAGCAGGACAGCTTCCACGTCTACTCCGCGTATCTCATGGATTCGTGCAAGCCGACCTGGAGCTGGAATGACTCGCGGGTTCATTCCTACGACCCGCGCCGCATGGTGACGGGGACCAGCGAAGAGGGCATCCGAATCGTCCTGGAGATGTCTCGCTCCAAGGTTTCGTATTCCACGTGCGACCTGACGCTCTCCATCGAACTGCTCTGAGTCACCGGAGGAAGGGCGAGGCACCCTTCCTCCGGACGCTTCCGTCAGGTGGTCCGGGCGCGGCGTGACGCGACGATGTCGCGGAAGGAGCGGCTGCGCAGCTCCTCCAGCGTGAGGCCCGCGGCCAGCACCTCGTCCTGGGTGAGCGCGCCGCAGCTCAGGCCCCGCAGGAAGAAGTTGAGCAGGCCCTGCCCGGTGGCCGCGTCGTCGAAGACGTCTCCCACCAGCGTGGCCTGCGCGGCCTTCTCCATGAAGGCATTGAGCCTGCGCGAGGCCGCGTCCAGCCCCTCCAGGAAGAACGCATACACCGCCGCGTAGCGGACGGGGAGCTGGCCCGGGTGCAAGTCCCACCCCTGGTACCAGCCCCGCTCCAACGAGTGCCGGATGTGCCGGTAGGACAACTGCCAGACCCGGTGAACTGCCTCCATGTTCTCCCGGCGCTCGGTGGGTAGCAGCGGCTCGTCCTGCTTCACCCGGTGCGGTGGCACCGGCATGACGTTGGTGGCGCCATCCGCCAGCCGGATGCCCGTGCCCGCCAGCGACACCTGCACCAAATCCCGCAGGAAGTCGCAGGCCGGGTGTCGCATCGTTTGCGCATGCGCGCTGACGCCCAGCGCGGCGGTGTAGTCGTACACGCCCAGGTGGACGCTGGTGCAGCGGCCCGCGCTCGCGGCCACCAGCGTGGGCAGGTGCAGCCGGCCCTGCTGGTCGAAGAGCGCCTGGGGAGTCTCCACCATCAGCTCGATGCCCACCGTGCCCACCGGCAGCCCGTGCCGCGTCTCCAGCACCTCCAGGACGCGAGCGAGCGCCGCCACCTGCTCCGGCAGCGACACCTTGGGCAGCGTGACGACGAAGCCAGGCGGCAGCTTCCCACCCGAGCGCTCCAGCAGCGTGGTGAGGAACAAATCCAACGTGCGCGTGGCGCGGTCGAACAGCTCCTCGGTGAAGGACTTCACCCGGATGCCGATGAAGGGCGGCAGCAGCTCCTGGGCCAGCCCGCGCGCCATCTCCTCCGCGGCGGACACGGCGTGCCCGTCCTCCTCCGCGTCGGAGCGGTGCCCGTAGCCATCCTCGAAGTCGATGCGCAGGTCCTCCACCGGCTCGTGCTCCAGCTTGGCCACCACGCGCGCGTAGACGCGCTGGGCGAAGCGGCCGCGCTGGGGCAGTCCCAGCCCGTGGGCCAGCACGGGCGCATCCGGTGCGTACGACTTGAGCGTGTTCAGCGCGATGCCGCCCAGCTTCCGGGCCGTCTCCGCCCGGAAGAGGTGCGCGCCGCCGTACACCACGTGCACCGGCTGCCGTTGGGTCGAGTCCCCGGGGTAGGCGCGCTCGAACCCCGCGTTGGCCTGCCGCAGGGCCTCCCGCACCCCCGAGAGGCTCGCTTCTGTCAGCGTCGTCTTCACGGCTGGCGCTTCAACCACGCGGAGACCTCGGGCATGCAGCGCTCACGCAGCGCCACATCCTGGGACAGCCGCTCCAGCGTCTGCGCCGTGGCCTGCTGCGCCTCGGGGATGGGCTGGGCCTTGAGCAGGGCCTGCATCTGCTCCAGGTGCTCGCGCGTGCGCAGCATGCCCATGGCCTCGACGATGCGGCGCAGCAGCATGGGGGCACCGCCGGTGCGGGCCACCACGTCCTTCCATTGCGTGCGCATCTGCGCCCACCACGCGTCACGGCCGACGCGGTTGCCCAGCAGCCCCGCCACGAAGCTGGCCACGTCCTGCGTCTTCACCGTGTCCGTGTAGAGCAGTCCGCGCGCGCGCTCGGTGAGCTCCGGGGCCTCGAAGGCGGTGAGCGCCATGAGGTAGCGGCGCTGCGTGGCCGGGTCGGGCTCGGACGGAATCTTCTGGAGGAAGGTGTCGAAGAGCGCCGCGTCGCCCGCGCGCGCCACCATGCCCACCGCGGCGTCCAGCAGGTTGGGCTCCAGCGCGTCCCGCTGTCCCTGGAGCATGCGCTCCACGCGGGGCCGGGCCTCGGCGAGCGCGTCCTGGCTGCGCGCCAGGCCACCCACCGCGCGCACCAGCGACGCGCGCCGCAGTTTCACCCGGTCCGCCTCGTTCGGCGCGGACTGCCAGCCCAGCTTCTTCAGCCCCGGCCCCAGCAGCTTCTCCACCCACGCGCGGAAGCGGACCTGGTCCTCGCCGTCCGTCAGCCGGCCTTCGATGTAGGCCAGCCGGCCCACCAGCTCGTCCAGGACGGAGTCGTCCTCCTCGTCACCGAAGCGGCCCGTCAGGTCCAGCAGGTCCGCCACCGATGCCTGTCCCGCGCGCACCAGCGCCCACTGGTCCGCCAGCAGGGCGGTGCGCTCGGCGGGGGCCAGCGACTTCAGGTTCGTCGCCAGCTTCTCCAGGCCCGGCTTGTCGTAGGCGACCCGGTAGAAGCCGGTGGAGCCCGCGTTGGCCGTCAGCCACTTCACCGCGCCTTCGCCCTCCAGCTTCACCGTGGCCTGGGCGTCCCGCAGCAGCACGCGCTGCTCGCGCACGCCGGTGCTGTCCTCGTAGCGCAGCACCACCGGCACCGGCCACACCTCAGCGCTCTGCACACCGGGCTCGCTGTAGTAGCGCCGCTGCGACAGCGACAGCCCGCGCCCGTCCAGCGTCGCCGTCACCAACGGGAATCCGCTCTGGCCCACCCAGGCGGTGGCCAGCTCCTCCACCGGCTGCTTCGCGGCGTCGCCCAGCGCGTTCCACAAGTCTTCCTTCACCGCGTTGGCGCGCGCGTGCTTGCGCATGTACTGGCGGATGCCCTCGCGGAAGGGGCCTTCCCCGAGGAAGCCCTCAATCATCCGCAGCACCGCGCCGCCCTTCTCGTACGTAATCGCGTCGAAGCTCTCACCGGCCTCGCCCGCGTTGCGCACCTCGCCGTGGATGGGGTGCGTGGACTTGAGCGCGTCCAGGTGCAGCGCGCTGGCGCGGTGCGCGTCGAAGTCCAGCCACATGCGCCACTCGGGGCGCCACTGGTCCACAATCTTGAAGGCCATCCACGTGGCGAACGCCTCGTTGAGCCACAGGTCGTCCCACCACACCATGGTGACCCAGTTGCCGAACCACTGGTGCGCCAGTTCGTGCGTCACCACCTCCGCCACGCGCTTCTTCACCGACAGCGGCGCGGTGGCCGGGTCCAGCAGCAGCGCCACCTCGCGGTAGGTAATCAGGCCGGCGTTCTCCATGGCGCCGGCCTCGAAGTCGGGGATGCCCACCTGGTCCAGCTTGGTGAAGGCATACGGCAGCCCGAAGTAGTCCTGGAGCCTGGGCAGCACCGCCAGCGCCACGTCCTGGCCAAAGCGCGTCAGGTGCGCCTTCTCCGGCAGCGCCCAGGTCCGCACCGGCACGCCCTGCACGTCCTGCGCGTCCGTGCCCACCAGCGGGCCCACCACCAGGGCGATGAGGTAGCTGCTGAGCACCTCCGTCTCCTGGAACGTCACCGCGCGCAGGTTGCCCTCCTGCGTGTCCTTCACCACCGGGCCGTTGCCCAGCACGGTGAGCCCCGTCGGGACGCGGACGGTGAGGGCCCAGCGCGCCTTGAAGGCGGGCTCGTCGAAGCAGGGGAAGAGTCGGCGCGCGTCGGCGGCCTCGAACTGGGTGGCCGCCACCTTGCCCGCCTGGTACAGGCCGCGCAGCCCCTCCGTGAAGCGCCCCGTCCACGCGACGTCCAGCGACGCGGCGCCCGTGGGCAGCGCTTCATCGAAGCGGAGCACCACCGTCTCGCTCGCCTGCGCGGGCTGGATGGAGGCCGGCTTGCGCTGCTGGCCACCGGCGCGGAACGTCACGTCGCTCAGCTCCAGGGCGATGCCGTGCAGGATGATTTCGTTCGACGGCGCCGCCACGTCCAGGTCGATGGTCTGCTGGCCGGAGAAGGACTTCGCGTCCAGGTCCAGGGTCAGCGTGGCCGCGTAGCGGCGGGGACGGATGGAGGTCGGCAGGCGGAAGTTCTTGTCTTCGGTCGGATGCGCCATAGGGATGCGGAATCTAGCCTCCGCGCCGCCGCCTGCCTGGACTTATGTCAGGGGTGTCCGCAGTCACACCCTTCCTGGCCCCGGAACGCCGGGGCCGGGTTGGGCGGGGCACCAGTTGGTGGAAGAGGCTGGATTCCCGCTGGAAGAAGCCTTCCGTGTGGAAGGAAGCGGGCAGCTCCAGCAGAAGAAAGTCCAGGTGGTGACACAGCTCGTGCAGCAGGGTGCGCAAGTAGGTGCGGAAGGCCACCACCCGCGCGTGCTTCGCGGTCCGCATCCACAGTTGGATGCGAGGGCGACGGCCCCGCTCCAGGGTGTACATGCCGTGCAGCTCGCCGGTGGTGGAGGAGGGGCGGACCTCCAGCACCTCCACCCGCGGCGCGAACAGGTCCAGCCGCTCGCAGAGGGCGTCGCTCAGCCGGGCGGTGGCGTGCTCGGTCTCCGGTTGCCGGCCCGTGGCCAGGGCTTCCCGCAGCGCGGCCACCAGGGGCTCCAGCGTGCGGGGCTCGCGGAGCCGGAGCGCGCTCACCGAATCACTCATCCGGTAGACGCGCTGCTGGGCGGGCGTAAGGTTGTCGTAGTAGGCGAAGGGCACGGGCGAGTCGGTCCAGCCGGAAGCTTCCCACCCGCGCCCTCCACTGGCTACAGGCCGCCGGCCTCCAGTGCGCCGCCCAGCCCGGGGAAGGGCTTGGTGAGCAGGGCCTGGAAGACGATGTCCTCCAGGCGAATCTGCGCCGGGAGCTGGGGCAGGGTGAGGCCGGAGCGGACCACCGTGTTGCTGACGATGACCCAGACGCGCCGCCGGCCGATGGCGTTCTTGAGCGCCGGCGCGTCGATGCGCAGGGGCGTGCGCGAGTCCGGCTGGAAGGTCCGCTCCGCGAGGATTTCCGCCGCCGTGTCGTAGTAGGCCGGCCGGTTGAAGTTCGTGTAGAGCCGCGGGTTGTCCGGCGTGGCGGTCCCCGTGAGTGACAGGCGCGCGGACGTGCGCAGGGTGAGCGTGGGGGAGGGGTTGACCACCACGAGGGTGGCGGAGACTTCGTTGACGATGATGTCCAGGTCCTGCGTGTTGACGGACTCCTCCGGCAGGTCGAGCGCCACCTCCGCGTAGACGGGCTCCAGCAGCGAGGTGACGGGCACCACCTGGTCGAAGGGCTCGGTCTGGATGGCAATCTCCGCCGAGCACGCGGACAGCAGCAGCACGCAGGGAAGCAGCAAGGCGCGCATCATCATCATCGGAAGCTCCAGGACAGGTCGACGACGGGGAGGACGGGCAGGCTCTCTCCCGGCAGGGCCGGGTCGCTCATGTCCACGTAGGTGGCGCCCACGCCCAGGCCAAAGTGCTCGCCGCCGTAGCGGATGCCCGCCGCGGCGCGCAGGGTGGAGCCGCCCTTCACGCGCACGCCCGCCTCGCCCACCACGGACCAGTGGCCCGCGAAGTTGAAGGCCAGCGCGCCGGTGAAGGACAGATAGTCGGACGTGTAGAGGCCGTAGCGCGCCTCGCCCTGCACCAGCACGGGGCCCAGCGAAAGGCCGTAGACGCCATAGAAGGACGGGCCGGACAGCTCGGGCTCGAAGCGCTGGAGCGCCGGTGTGTCCGCCCCCGACGTCACGACGTCCGAATAGACGGAGGCGCCCACGAAGTGCGTGTAGCGCGCGCCCAGCACGACGCGGTGGGGACCGGCGGCCATCGCCCAGCGCAGGCCCACGTTGGGCGCCAGCAAGGCGTTGGCATACATCGACGTGTCCACGGCCAGCCCGGCGAACAGCGGCAGCGCCGTGCGCTGGAGGCCCAGCACCGGCGCGTCGATGACCTCCGCCGCGTCGGTCGTCAGCAGGCGCGCGGTGTTGGTTCGCACACCGCCGTCATCGTGTTCATTGGCGGAAGCCAGACAGGGGGACAACAGGACCGCGAGCGCACAGGCCGCGAGCGAAGGAGGTTTCAATCCACGGGCTCCGGAAGGAGGGAGTGCTCCGCACGTTAGGCTGACTTTCCTCCGGGCCGATTGCCTGCCTGGTCTGATGTGCTGCAACAGCCGTCTGGCGCGTGCTTGTGGTCGGCGAGAAGACCTCGCTCTCATCACGCCTGCTCATGCGAGCCGTGTGAGGGAGTGCGGCGCAGGTCCGGACAGACGGTGTTCTCGTTTGCGGTCCACAGGGTGGGGCACATACCCTCTGTCTCACGTGGAAGGACGTTCCCCAGAGCAGGCCCCGGCCGGCCCGGAGCCACGCGAGCAGGTGCTGGCGTTGCTGCGCCGGTATGGCTGGAACGCCACCTCGTTCCAGGTGCTCCAGCCCGGCTTCCAGTACTGGTTCGACCCGGCGGGCGACGCGTGCGTGGCGTACGTGGACACGGGCGGTGCCTGGGTGGCGGCCGGAGTGCCCATTGCCGCGCCGGAGCGGCTGGCGTCGGTGGCGGAGGGCTTCCGCGTGGCCGCGCGAGCAGTGGACCGGCGCGTGTGCTTCTTCGCCACCGAGCCGCGCTTCATGGAGCTGGCCCCCATGGCGTCGCTGCCCATCGGCGAGCAGCCCGTCTGGGACCCGGTCCACTGGGACGACGTGGTGCGGGGCAGCCGCAGCCTGCGCGAGCAGCTGCGCCGTGCCCGCGCGCGAGGCGTGAAGGTCCGCGAGGTGCCCGTCACGGAGCTGGGGGACCCGTTGCACCCCACGCGGCGAGCGGTGGAGCTGCTGAAGGCACGCTGGCTGGCGTCCCGTCGCATGGCGCCCATGGGCTTCCTGGTCCAGCTTCGTCCGCATGCCTTCGCGAGCGAGCGGTACGCCTTCGTCGCGGAGGTGGAGGGCGAGGTGGTGGGCTTCCTGTCGGTGTCGCCCGTGTATGCCCGCGAAGGCTGGTTCCTCCAGGACCTGCTCCGGGACCCGGAGGCGCCCAATGGCACCGCGGAGGCGCTGGTGGACGCGGCCATGCGCGCGGCGGCCGCCACCGGGCGGCGCTACGTGACGCTGGGACTGGCGCCGCTCGCGGGGCCGGTGCGGCCATGGCTGCGACTGGCGCGGGCGTGCGGCCGGCCGCTCTTCGATTTCGAGGGGCTGCGCACCTTCAAGGGGAAGTTCCGCCCCGACGCCTGGGTGCCCATCCATCTGTCCTATCCCGAGCCCCGGGGCGGGCTGGCGGCGGTGTACGACGCGCTGCGGGCCTTCGCGCAGGGCGGCCTGTTGCGCTTCGGCATCGCCACGCTGCTTCGGCGCCCGCGCCTGCTGGTGCACGCGCTCGCCGTGCTGCTCGTTCCGTGGACCGCGCTGCTGGCGCTGCCCTCCACGGCGCGCTGGTTCCCGTCCGTCCAGGTGCAGTGGGCGTGGGTGGTGTTCGACGTGGGCCTGACGGTGGGACTCTTCTCGTTGGTGCGGCGTTGGCGGGATGCCCTGGCCACGGTGCTGGGCGGGCTGACGGCGGCGGACGCGTGTCTGACGTTCGTCCAGGCCGTCACCTACAACGTGCCGCTCGCCCGGAGCCCGCTGGACGGGGCCCTCATCGCCCTGGCCGTGCTCGCGCCAGCGACGGCGTCCGGGTTGCTCTTCAGCTCCCGCGACCTGCGCCTGCCCGGACGCTAGCCGTCAGATGTACGCGCCGCTGTCGGGCATCTCGTCCTCCGTGGGGACGGTGGCGCCATGGCCGGGGTGGAGGAACACCTCACCATGGTCCACCCGCGCCACCAGGTGGAAGCTCACCATGAAGTCGCGGCTGGGCGGCCAGCCCTGCTCCAGCTCGAAGTGCGTGTCTCCGATATGCACCACCGTGCCGAGCCTCCGCCCGTGCTCGTCCCTCACGGCCATGCCCTCGCGCAACTCACCCGGGTCCCACATGACGCCCTCCTTGGGCGAAAGATGCGCGCGGCCGGGATGTTCGGCAGCCCACGCGAGGCGTCTGCCTTTGCTCCATTGATGGACAGTCTTGCGAACACACCCTGGACCGCGGGGCAGGGGTAATGCTGTTTCCCAGAAAGAGCTGACCCCGGCCGGACGCCGCGACTTCCTCGCGGTGTGGAACGTGGCTGGTGGGGAGGGGAGACCATGCGCCCGCCGTGTGGCGTTGCACTGTCGCTCGCCGTCCTGCTGTTCGCCCAGTCCGGGCAGGCCCAGCCAGCCGAGAGGAAAGCGGTGTCCCTGCCCGCCGACCTGCCGCCGGGCGTGTCCAAGGTCCTGTGGAAGCTGTCCGTCCCAGCCAACCTCGCGCCCACGCCGGAGCGGGTGCTGCTGGGCGAGAAGCTCTTCAACGACCAGCGCCTGTCGGTGGACAACACCGTGTCCTGCGCCACCTGCCACGATGCCCGCTTCGGCTTCACGGACGCGAAGCCGGTGTCGGAGGGCGTGAAGGGGCAGAAGGTGACGCGCAACAGCCCCACCCTCCTCAACGCGCTCTTCAGCGCCTCCCAGTTCTGGGACGGCCGCGCGTCCACGCTGGAGGACCAGGCGAAGCTGCCCATCCTCAACCCGCGGGAGATGGGCATGCCCGACGAGGCGGCGGTGGTGGCCAAGGTGAAGGCCATTCCGGAGTACGTGAGGGACTTCCAGAAGGTCTTCGGCCGCGAGGTGAACTTCGACGACCTGGCGACGGCCATCGCCGCTTTCGAGCGCACGCTGTACTCCGGCAACGCCCGGTTCGACCGCTTCATCACCGGCGACGCGAAGGCGCTCACCGCCGCGGAGCGCCGGGGCTGGGCGCTCTTCAACGGCAAGGCCCGCTGCAATGCCTGCCACGCGGGCAACGTGGTGTCGCCGCTGTTCAGCGACCAGAAGTTCCACAACATCGGCATCGCGGCGCACAAGCAGGACTTCGTGAAGCTCGCTCGCGAGGCCCTGAAGGTGGTCCGCACCGGCGACGAGCAGCAGATTGACGAGCTGGCGCTGGAGACGCGCTTCTCCGAGCTGGGGCGCTTCCTGGTGACGAAGCAGGAGAACGACGTGGGCGCCTTCAAGACGCCCACGCTGCGCAACATCGCCATCACCGGTCCGTACATGCACGACGGCTCCCTGGCGACGCTGTGGGACGTCATGGACCACTACAACAAGGGCGGTGTGCCCAACCCCTACCTGGATGGCGGCATGCAGCGGCTGGGGCTGACGGAGGGGGAGATCGACGACGTGGTGGCCTTCCTGAACACCCTCACCGACGAGCAGTTCGCGAAGTACGCCACCAGGGAGCAGGCCCGGCAGCGCGGACTGAAGAACAAGCGCCCGGAGCGAGACACCGCGGTGGCGATGGGGAAGAAGGGGAATCTGGGAGACCTGGCCCCCAACCCGGACCTGTCGGTGAAGAACCCGGCGGACATCGGTGTGTACGGCACCGAGACGCTCGTGAAGCCCGCCTCGACGTCCAGGCCCTAGGAGACGCCGCCATGGGGAACAAGTTCCGCAGCATCGAGACGAAGCACCACGCAGAGCGCGACGCCTTCTTCGACGACCTCAAGAAGCTGGACCGCCGCGCCTTCCTGCGCGTGGCGGGCATCTCCGCCGGCATCGCCGCGGGCATGGGCCTGCGCACGCCGCACAGCTTCCAGTGGGTCAACGTGGCGGAGGCGCAGGAGACGAAGCCGCGCTTCTCCTTCGCGTATATCTCCGACACGCACCTGTACGAGAAGAAGCTCAACGACCGCTTCGTGCGCGCCATCCTCAAGGCCGTGGATGATGTGAACGGGTTGGATCCGCAGCCGGACTTCGTCCTCTTCGGAGGCGACCTGGCGCAGCTGGGCAAGCCGGGCGAGCTGAAGCTGGGCGCGGAGATTCTGAAGGCCGTGAAGGCGCCCGTGCGGCTGATGGTGGGCGAACACGACTGGTTCCTCGACATGGGCGAGCTGTGGACGGACCTGTTCGGCCCGCCGAACTATTCGTTCGACCACAAGGGCGTGCACTTCGTGGTGCTCAACTCCATCCTGGAGAAGGACTTCTGGACGGAGCGCAAGCTCACGCCCGAGGAGCGGATGCAGATTGTCGCTGGCCTGGACAACGGCATCCAATCCCGTTTCGAGGTCGGCGCGCCGCAGCGCGAGTGGCTGCGTCAGGACCTGGCGAAGGTGAACAAGGCGACGCCCATCATCGTCTTCAGCCACTCGCCGCTCTACAAGTACTACCGGCCCTGGAACTTCTGGACGGACGACGCGGACGAGGTGCAGGCGCTGTTCAAGCCATTCCAGACGGTGACCGTCATTCACGGCCACACGCACCAGCTCCTCAGCAACCGCATTGGCAACATGAGCTTCCACGGCATGTTGTCCACCGCGTGGCCCTGGCCCTACGCGCCGGAGGGCCTGCCGCGGCTGACGGTGCAGATGAACCGCTCCGACCCCTTCAGCCAGTTCGACGGCTGCGGTGACGGGCGGATGGATGTGCTGGAGGCGGGGATGGTGGACAAGCTGTACAACCTCTGGGAGCGCAACCCCATCACCGTGCGCGCGAGCTATCTCGCGTCGGGTGGGAAGCAGGATGTGCCGCCCCGGACCAAGCTGCCGAGCTACTGAGCGCGAGGGACACCATGACCTTCCGGATGAAGCTGCTTGTGGGAACGGGCGCCGTGCTGTCGTTCGTGGGAGGCGCGGCGCTGGCCACCGGCCCCGTGCCGCCGCCGCCGCCGAAAGCGGCCGCCCAGGGCTCCGAGGTGAAGAAGCACGAGTTGCCGGTGCCGAAGGATGGCAACCTCGTGGTGGGCTTGTGTGACGGCGAGACGTCCATGGAGGTGAAGGGCGTCAAGGCCGGCCAGTCCCTGACGCGCGCGCAGGCGCAGCATGTATCGGGCGCGCTGATGGAGGAGTGGCTGCGCAAGAACCCGAACGCCAACTGGGACCCGGCGCCCATGATGGCGCAGGCGCCCGCGCCGGGCTCCACCACGCCGCGCACGCAGCAGCCGCGCACGCCCGCGCCTTCGGCCGGTGAGTCGGTGCGTCCGGGCGGCGTGACATCGGAGAGCGGCGGCTCGCAGGTGAAGAAGCAGATTGCCACGCCCATCCAGGACGGCCACACCTATGGCGCGTTCTCCGACCGGGACGAGGCCATCTGGGCCGCCTCCACGGAGCAGTTCGTGGACGAAGGCCACCGCGTCTTCCATGACGCGCAGGCCATTGGCGGCACGGTGGGCATCTCCTGTGACATGTGCCACCCGGACGCGTCCAACACGCATCCGGAGACGTATCCGAAGTACCAGGTGCAACTGGGCCGCGTGGCGCTGCTGCGCGACATGATCAACTGGTGCATCGAGAACCCGGCGCGCGGCAAGCCGCTGGCGGATGGTGACCCGCGGATGCGCGCCATGGAGGCGTACATCTATGCCAAGCGCAAGGGTGTGAAGCTGGACTACGGGAAGAAGTAGGCCCGCTCAGCGCCCCAGGCCCGGCACGGCGTCACGCTTCCGCTGGAAGAGCCACCGAGGCTCCCACAGCGGGCGCGTGGCCTGGACGACGGAAGGCTGGCTCAGCAGCACCGTGAGCAGCGCCCCCGCTCCCAGCGCGAGGGCGACGCCCACGGGCCCCTGGAGGAACGCGTACGCGCCCACGTGCTCGGCGGCGCGCACGACGAAGCCGTGCAGGAGGAAGGGCGCCAGGCTCCGTCCACCCAGCCGCGTGAGCGCGCTTTCCTGACGCGGGCTGAGCGTGAAGAGTGCCCATGTCAGCGCCAGTGCACCGCAGAAGAGCGCCGCGCGCGCCGCCATGCCCGTGAGCGCTGTGGCACCGAGCACCGCGTAGCCGCTGCTCCCGTAGAGCCACTGCGGCGCGGGCGCGGGCAGTGCTCCCATGGCCACCGCCCCGACGCATGCGCCCAGGCCCACGGCCAGGGACGCCGCGAGCACGAGGCGCCAGCCCCGTGTGTTTCGAGGGGCCAGCAGCCACTCCCTTCGCGTCAGGTGACCGGCGACGAAGCAGGGGAGGAACACGAACGTCCGCGACAGGCCGAACAGGTAGCCCACCCAGGGCAGCAGGCCCGCGACGAGCGCCAGCGCCACGGCCCACATCAGCGGCTTGGGCAGGCGGAGGAGCAGGGGCAGCATCAGCCGCCAGCACCCGAGGCTCAGCAGGAACCACAGCAGCCAGTACGGCTGCACCAGCCAGTGGGAGCTCCAGCCCCGGCCGAGCACCCACGCGTCGAAGGCGACGTACAGCACCTGGAACACGGCCAGCGGCGCGAGCTGCCCCCAGGCGACGGCGCTCAGCGCGCGTGGCCCGCTGTCCGCGCGGGACAGGTGCCCGGAGAGGAACGCGAAGGCGGGGATGTGGAACAGGTACAGGCCGGAGTAGAGCGCCTTCGCGAGCGGCTCCCGGCCAAGCAGGGGCTCGAGCGCATGCCCCATCACCACCAGGGTGATGAGGATGCCTCGCACGTTCTCGAACAGCGGGATGCGGCCAGCGGTCGTCACAACCTCAGTAGAGAAGCCCATCTCGAGGCTGAATGGGAGGGGGGCGCTCCGTTTCGGCACACGCACCCCGCTCGCCCGCGCGCGTGTGTCAGGCAAGCACGCGGACCGGAGATGCAAGTGTCCTGGAGCGAGCAGCGGCGCTCCCGGGCGCTACTCGGGGCCCTGGAACCCCCCGGCCCGGAACGTGAGGACCAGCGTGTCCCGGTGGCCGGTGTCTCCCTGCGGTTGGATGGGCGTGCTCTCGTGAATCACGCGCGCATCATCCAGCAGCAGCGCGGACCAGGGCTCCGTCAGCGTGAAGCGCAGGCCGTTGGGACCGTCGGCTTCGAAGACGCGCGTCTCACCGCCCTTGATGCCCTCGCGGCCTACGAGCAGCACCGCCACGAAGTCCACGCCGTCCCGGTGCGCGCCCTCGGGGGTGGGCCGGCCGATGCCGTCGGTGGTGTCGATGCGGAACTGGTGGGCCTCGACGTACCAGGGGCGCTCGCCCTTGAGCTGGGAGCAGCACGCGGCGATGCCTCGAATCAGCCCCGCCCACACCGGCTGGGACACGATGTCGGGCTGCACGGGCTCGAACCAGCGCTCCATGCCGCCGTGAAGCGCGTTGTATTCCACCGGCTGCCAGTGTGCGCGGTGAGGCACCTGTGTCACCGAGTTGCCGTCCACGATGAAGCAGGAGTGCCGTCGTGAGCGGTAGCGGCCACCATCCCGGAGGAAGCCATCCAGCGGCAGCTCATTCCAGGACGGCCGGAGTGCGTCCAGCGCGGGCGAGTCGATGCCCGCGAGCTCGCAGAGGCCGTCGCGGGTGAGCACGGCGTAGCCATGCTCGCTGAGGGCCGTGGGGACTTCGGACGTGGGGGTGACGGGGGGCTGGAAGCTCATGGGCGTCGGACTCAGTGAGACGGGCCCGCGGAGGCGGGGAGGGGCTGGGGGAAGGGAGCCGGAGGCGTGCGTTTCAAGGCCTCGCGGAAGTCGCTGTCCCGGGCGGGGACGCACACGGTGAAGCCATCCACCACGCCGCAGGTGACGCGGTCGCCCAGGCGCTGGAAGCGCAGCAGCGTGGGGCCTCCTCCCGCCGCGAGGAACCACCGCACTTCGCGCGCCGCGCCCACCCAGGGCCAGAGCCGCTCCCCCTTGTCGCTGGGTCCTGTCATCACCACCTGCTTCCACTCCTGAGGTCACCACGCGCGGAGCCGGCCGTTCCGGGGGGCGTATGTGGCGGGACCCATACTCCCTTGCAGGCCATCACCGCCAGTCCCGATGCGATGCACGCGCGACGGGCGCTCGCGGCCCCGCCAGCACGGCCGCCGTGGCACAGGCGTCAAGGTCGGGGGAATGAGCGGCGGCTCGGCCTGTTGGGGGGCCACCTCGGGCATCGGGAGATGAGGACATGAGAAGGGCATACGTGGCGTCGTTGCTGACCGGGCTGTTGACCTCCTCCGTGGCGACGGCCGAGGCCCCACCCCAGGACCCCTTCCTGTGGCTCGAGGAGGTCCAGGGCGAGAAGGCGCTCGAATGGGTTCGCGCGCAGAACGCGCGGACGCTCGCGTTGTTGGAGAAGGACCCGCGCTTCGAGACCTTCCACGCCCAGGCGCTGGAGCTGCTCACCTCCACCGACCGCATTCCCTCGCCCGGCTTTCGGGCTGGTGGTGTGGACAACTTCTGGCAGGACCGCGGCAACCCCCGAGGCATCTGGCGGCACACCTCGCTGGACGGCTACACGCGCGCCCAGACACCGTGGGAGACGGTGCTGGACGTGGACGCGCTGGCGAAGGCCGAGAAGGCCAACTGGATTTGGAAGGGCAGCAACTGCCTGCCTCCCGCGGACCAGCGCTGCCTCGTCTCCCTGTCCAACGGAGGCAAGGACGCCGTCGAACTGCGCGAGTTCGACGCCGCCGCGAAGCACTTCGTGGAAGGCGGTTTCCGGGTCCCGGAGGGCAAGCTGTCCGCGTCCTGGCTGGACTCGGACACGCTGCTGGTGGGGCGCGATTGGGGCGGGGACACGCTCACGGAGTCGGGCTATCCCTTCGTGCTCAAACGTTGGACGCGTGGCACGCCGCTGACGGAGGCGCAGGAAGCCTTCCGGGGTGAGCGCACCGACGTCTCCGCGTCTCCCTTCCTGTTGCGGGACGCGGACGGCGCGTTGCAGGCGGTGCTGGTCAACCGCGCGGTGACCTTCTTCGAGTCGGAGTACTACCTGCTGGGAGACTCGGAGCCCGTGCGGCTCCCGTTTCCCCGGAAGTCCTCCCTCCAGGCCTTCGTGGACGGGCAGGTCGTCTTCACGATTGAAGAGGACTGGGGCCGCTTCAAGCAGGGCGCACTGCTGGCATACCCGTTGGCCGCGCTGAAGGCAGACCCGGCGAAGGCGAAGCCCACGCTGCTCTTCCAGCCGGGAGCGCGTCAGGCCATCGAATCGGTGGCGGCGACGCGGGGCCAGGTGCTGGTGAGCCTCTATGAGGACGTGAAGGGCGCGCTGGATGTCTACACGCCGGGGAAGAACCGTTGGAGCCGCAAGCGGCTGGCGCTGCCGAAGAACGCCTCGGTCGCCATCACCGCGACGTCGTCATCGCATGACCGCTTCTTCGTGAAGTCCCAGGGCTTCCTCGCGCCGACGTCGCTGTGGCTGGCGGATGCGAAGGCGGGCACGGTGAAGAAGGTGAAGTCGCTGCCCGCGCGCTTCGATGCCTCGAAGCTCCAGGTGGACCAGTCCTGGGCGAAGTCGAAGGACGGCACCCGGATTCCGTACTTCCTGGTGCGGCCGAAGGCGCGGAAGCTCGACGGCACGCTGCCGACGCTGGTGTATGGCTATGGCGGCTTCCAGGTGTCCAAGCCGCCCGTCTACCTGCCGGAGGAGGGCAAGTTGTGGATGGAGCGTGGCGGGGCCTACGTCGTCGCCAACATCCGGGGCGGAGGCGAGTTCGGTCCGCGCTGGCACCAGGCGGCCCTGGGGGAGCACCGCCAGCGCGCGTTCGACGACTTCGCGGCGGTGATGGAAGACCTGGTGCGGAGGAAGGTCAGCTCCCCGCGCCACCTGGGCATCTATGGCCGCTCCAACGGCGGTGTCCTCACCAGCGTGGCGATGACGCAGCGCCCGGACCTGTTCAACGCGGCCGTCATCGAAAGCCCGCTCATCGACATGATGCGCTACCACCTGCTGCCAGCGGGCGCGTCGTGGGTGGGGGAGTTCGGCAACCCGGAGGTGCCCGGGGACGCGGCGTTCATCTCGAAGTACTCCGCGTACCAGAACCTCCGCGAGGGCGTGCGCTACCCCGCGCCGTACATCACCACGAACACGAAGGATGACCGCGTCCACCCGGGCCACGCGCGGAAGTTCGCGGCGCGCCTGGAGGCCATGGGGCTGCCGTACCTGTATTACGAGAACACCGACGGCGGGCACTCCAACGACGCGGACCCGTTGCTCAACGCGCGCCGGTGGGCACTGCACCACGTCTACCTGTCGCGGCAGTTGATGGACTGAACGCCCGGGGTCATGCGGCCGGGTAGGCCCATGCTGTCAGGAACGTCCGGAACCCCTGGTCTTCACCGCGCTACATTCCCGCGTCATGGAAAACCTCCCTGACGCCGTGGAACCGAAGCTGGGAAGGCCATGCTGCTGACGCTCTCGACGACGCATCATCCCGCGACCGACCTCGGGTACCTGCTCCACAAGAACCCGCACCGCCCGCAGTCCTTCGAGCTGTCCTTCGGACACGCGCACGTCTTCTATCCCGAGGCGACGGAGGCGCGCACCACGGTGGCGTTGCTGCTGGAGGTCGACCCCGTCGGGCTCGTCAGAGAGCGTCGCGGACCTTCGGGCGAAGGCGGTGTGCTGGAGCAGTACGTGAATGACCGGCCCTACGTGGCCTCGTCGTTCCTGAGCGTCGCGCTCGCACGCACCTTCCGCAACGCGATGTCAGGCAGCAGCAAGGAGCGGCCGGACCTGGCCGGGCAGCCGCTTCCGCTGGTGGCCCGCCTCTCCGTGCTTCCTTGTCGCGGTGGCGAGCCCTTCCTGCGGAAACTCTTCGAGCCTCTGGGCTACACCGTCACCGCCACGCGGCATGCGCTGGACGAGACAGTCCCAGACTGGGGCCACAGCCGCTACTTCACCGTCACGCTGGAGGCCCACACGCGCCTGAGCGACCTGCTCACGCACCTCTACGTGCTGATTCCCGTGCTGGATGACGACAAGCACTACTGGGTGGGCGACGAGGAGGTGGAGAAGCTCCTGCGGCACGGGGAGGGCTGGCTGGCGGCGCACCCGGAGCGGGACATCATCACCCGGCGCTACCTGCGTCACCGCAAGAGCCTCGCGCGCGAAGCGCTGGAGCGGCTCTCCGGTGACGAAGCACCCGAGCCGGAGGAGGGGACGCAGACGCGCAATCAGGAGGAAGCCGCGCTCGAGTCGCGGCTGAGTCTCAACGAGCAGCGACTCCAGGCGGTGGTCGCCGTCCTCAAGGAGAGCGGTGCCACGCGCGTGGTGGACCTGGGCTGCGGCGAGGGCAAGCTGCTCCGGGCCCTGCTCAAGGAGCGGCAGTTCACCGACATCCTCGGCATGGACGTGTCCTTCCGTTCGCTGGAGATTGCCCGGGACCGGCTGGACCTGGACCGGATGCCGGAGCTTCAGCGCCGCCGGATACAGTTGCTTCACGGCTCCCTCATGTACCGGGACGCGCGGCTGGCTGGGTACGAGGCCGCCTCCGTCATCGAGGTCATCGAGCACCTGGACGCGCCGCGCCTCGCGGCCTTCGAGCGCGTCCTCTTCGAGTCCGCCCGGCCCAACGTGGTGGCGCTCACCACGCCCAACGCCGAATACAACGTGCGCTTCGAGTCGCTCCCCGCGGGCACCTTCCGTCACCGCGACCACCGCTTCGAGTGGACCCGGGCCGAGTTCGAATCCTGGGCCCAAGGCATCTGCGAGCGCTTTGGCTACAGCGTTCGTTTCCTCCCCGTGGGTCCCCTGGACCTGGACGTCGGTGCGCCGACCCAGATGGCGGTGTTCGCGCGATGAAGCTCACGATTCCTGAACTCTCCCTGGTCCTGCTCATCGGTCCTTCCGGCGCGGGCAAGTCCACCTTCGCGCGCCGGCACTTCAAGCCGACCGAGGTCCTGTCGTCGGACACCTACCGGGGCATCGTCTCCGACGACGAGAACAGCATGGAGGCCACGAAGGACGCGTTCGAGACGCTGCGCTTCGTCGCGGCCAAGCGGCTGGCGCGGGGGCTGCTCACCGTCATCGACGCGACCAGCGTGCAGCCAGAGGCGCGCAAGCCCCTGGTGGAGCTCGCGCGCGAGTTCCACGTGCTGCCAGTGGCGGTGGTGCTCGACGTCCCCGAGAAGACGTGCCAGGAGCGCAACCGCCAGCGGCCTGACCGGGCCTTCGGTGCTCACGTGGTGCGCAACCAGCTCCAGCAGATGCACCGCTCGCTGCGAGGGCTGGAGCGCGAGGGCTTTCGCCACGTTCACGTGCTGAAGCCGGAGGTGCTGGAGGCCATCGAGTTCGTGCGGCAGCCGCTGTGGAACAACCGCAAGCACGAGCACGGGCCCTTCGACATCATCGGCGACGTCCATGGGTGCCGGGAGGAGCTGGAGGCGCTGCTGGGCAAGCTGGGCTACGAGGTGCGTCCACGCGCGGATGGGACGCCAGGGTTCGACGTGCGTCCGCCCGAGGGCCGCAAGGCCATCTTCGTGGGAGACCTGGTGGACCGGGGGCCGGATACCCCGGGTGTGCTCCGGCTCGTCATGGACATGGTGGCGGCGGGCAGCGCGCTGTGCGTCCCGGGCAATCACGAAGTGAAGCTGATGCGCAAGCTGCGCGGCCGGGATGTGAAGGTGTCCCACGGGCTTGCCCAGTCGCTGGAGCAGCTCGAGCGCGAGCCGCCTGAGTTTCACAAGGCGGTGGTGGATTTCATCGATGGGCTCGTCTCGCACTACGTCCTCGACGAGGGGCGGCTGGTGGTGGCGCACGCGGGCCTCAAGGCGTCCATGCAGGGCCGTGGTTCTGGCCGGGTGCGTGAGTTCGCCCTGTACGGGGAGACGACGGGCGAGACGGACGAGTTCGGTCTGCCCGTGCGCTTCAACTGGGCCGCGGAGTACCGGGGCAAGGCGGCGGTGGTGTACGGGCACACGCCGGTGCTGGAGGCGGACTGGCTCAACAACACGCTCTGCGTGGACACGGGCTGCGTGTATGGCGGCAAGCTGACGGCGCTGCGTTATCCGGAGAGAGAGCTCGTCTCGGTGCCCGCGGCGCGGGCCTACGCGGAGTCCATCCGGCCGCTGGGCGGTGCCGTCACGCCAGGGGGCGGGCTGAGCGCGCAGCAGGTGCATGACGACCTGCTGGACATCGACGATGTGCGGGGCAAGCGCGTGGTGACGACGCGGCTGAGCCAGAACGTGACGGTGCGAGAGGAGAACGCCACGGCGGCGCTGGAGGCGATGAGCCGGTTCGCCATCGACCCGAAGTGGCTCATCTACCTGCCGCCGACGATGTCTCCCTCGGAGACGAGCAAGGCGCCGGGCTATCTCGAGCACCCGGCGGAGGCGTTCGCCTACTACCGCAAGGAGGGGGTGGCGAAGGTCGTGTGCGAGGAGAAGCACATGGGCTCGCGCGCGGTGGTCGTGGTCGCCCGCGATGAGGCCGCGGCGCGGCGACGCTTCGGCGTCACGACGGGCGAGCTGGGCGTCTGCTACACGCGCACAGGACGTCGCTTCTTCTCGGACACAGGGCTCGAAGCAGCGTTCCTCGAACGGGTGCGCGCGGCGCTTACCGCGTCGGGTTTCTGGGAGGCGCACCAGACGGACTGGGCGTGCCTCGACGGGGAGCTGATGCCCTGGTCCTTCAAGGCCCAGGAGTTGCTGCGCGACCAATACGCGTCGGTGGGGGCGGCTTCACGCGCGGCGCTCACGGACGTGGTGTCGGTGCTGGAGCAGGCGGTGGGGCGCGGGCTGGAAGTAGGGGCGCTGGCCGCACGCTTCGGCGAGAAGGCGCGCAGCGTGGAGCGGTACGTGGAGGCATACCGGCGCTACTGCTGGCCCGTGCATTCGCTGGAGGACGTGCGGTTCGCCCCGTTCCACCTTCTGGCGACGGAAGGGGTGGCGCACATGGACAAGGACCATGTGTGGCACATGGAGACGCTCGCCCGGGTGTGCCAGGTGGATGCGACATTGCTGGTGGCGACGCCGTTCCGGGTGGTGGCGCTGGAGGATGAAGCCGCGGTGGCGGAGGGCGTGCGCTGGTGGGAGGAGCTCACGGCGCGAGGAGGCGAGGGCATGGTGGTCAAGCCGCTCGACTTCGCGGTGCGTGGGCGCAAGGGGCTGCTCCAGCCGGCCATCAAGTCACGAGGTCCGGAGTACCTGCGCATCATCTACGGCCCGGAGTACACCGCTCCCGCGAACCTGGAGCGGCTGCGGCAGCGGGGCCTGTCCACGAAGCGCTCCCTGTCGCTGCGTGAGTTCGCGCTCGGGGTCGAAGGCCTGGAGCGGTTCGCGCGAGGCGAGCCGCTGCGCCGCGTACACGAGTGTGTCTTTGGCGTCCTCGCCTTGGAGAGTGAGCCGGTGGACCCTCGGCTTTGATGTAGGCTCGGGGCGGGAGCGACAGTCGCCACTGGAGGGATGTGGATGAACTTCTATGACGAGCCATCCCCGTTCCTCTGGTGGGAGTCCAACCTGTGGTGGGTGCTCGCGCTGGCGATGTCCGCCGGGCTGGGCGTGTGGTGCTGGCTGCTGTGGGGGCCGCGCCAGGCGGGAGATGTCCTGCGGGTAGCGCCTGCGTCTGGCGTTGGCCGTCTCCCGCGGGTGTTGGATTCCGTCGCGTGGCTCGTGATGGCGGCTGCTTTCATGGGCCCCATGGCGTTCGTCACATCCTGGCTGGTGGCGACCGACTCGCTCGTTCCTCACTGTGAGGTGATGGAGGGGCAGCCATCGTTCTCATTCTTCATCCGGTGGCCTTGGTTCGGATTGGCCCTGGTGGCGCTCGTGGGCGGCATTGCCTATGCGCGCTGGTCTCAGTCGCCCAGGGATGCGCGGGACGTGCTCCTGGCCCGGCTCCCGCCAGATGTCTGCAAGGAAGTCTGAGCGGTGCTGACCCGCGTGCGGGACAAGCCTGCGAGGACTCGAGCGTGACGGCTTCGCGTCGCGCACCGTCACGCCGACCGTGCCGCCGCGCGTTGACGGCGCTGGGCCAGGAACGGATGGAGCCCATCGACATGCTGGCGGCCTGGGCACTGCGCCGCCGGGAGGCGGTGACGCAGGCCCGCGCCGCGTATGACGCTCGCGAGGAGCCTCCTACGCCGCGCGAGCCGCGCTGAAGTCCGTGGCGGTGCGCCCCTCAGGGGCGCTGCTGGGCCAGCATCCAGGCGAACACCTTGGGCTCTTTGTAGACCCGGTCCCAGATGTAGTGATTGCCATCATGGAAGAGGGTGAAGAGCACCGGATTCACCGGCCCGGCGTTTGTGGTGTCGGTGTTCGTCTGTCCATCAATCCATTCCCACTGCCCGCTCCCGGGCCGGAAGAACGCCGTCGCTGTACGCGCCGGGGAGGGATAGGTATCCATGACGCCACCTGTGCCGCCCATGGCGTGTCCCAGGTGCGTGAACCAGCCGGCGGTCGCGGTGTAGAAGATGTCGTTGTCGAGCAGGCCGTGTGAGCCCCAGATGGGGAGGTTCGCCTGGACCATCTTCAGGGCATCCGCGGCGCTCGAACCGTAGCCTCCGTTGCAGACGGGGATGGCGGCGGCGAGCTTCGAGGGGAAGAGCGATGCGTAGTTGAACGTCCCCGCGCCGCCCATGCTGAGGCCCGTCAGGTAGACGCGCTTCCTGTCTGTCTTGAACGTCGCCAGGATGTGCTCGAAGAAGGGGTCCAGGTTGTATTGGGCTTCGTAGGCGCTCCAGAATCCCGACGTGCTCGTCTGCGGAGAGACCAGGATGAAGGGATAGTCCTTCCCCTCCTGATCGATGTACGCCTGAGGCCCGTGCGCACGGACCTTCTTGAGCTGGTTGACGCCTCCATCTCCCTGCTCGCCCATCCCGTGGAGGAAGAAGACGACGGGCCAGTTCGAGCCTTCGTCGTAACCGGGCGGCAGGTACACGACATAGCCGTAGCCGCCCGGCGTCGAGGGTGACTTGTAGACCTCCTGCGTGGTGCCACGGCCCGTGGGCGCAGGTGTCACCTGGACCTTCATTCTGTCGCTGGCGGTAGCGCCGTCGTCGTCGGTTACCGTCAGCTCGAACTCGTAGAGCCCCTGCACCAGCCCGGACGCCGTCGCGGAGAGCGTCGTGGCGCCCGTCAGGGTCGCGGTATTGGGACCGGACACCTGGGTCCATTGCCGCGTCACGACCGTTCCGTCGCTGTCCGTCGCGGTGCCCGTGAGGGTCGCGGCATTCGTGGGCAGCATCACCGTCTGGTCCGCTCCGGCGGAGACCGTGGGCGGAAGGTTGGCGGGCGGCTCACCCGTCACGGGGGCGCCGTAGATGACGACTTCATTCATGCCCGCATAGCGGGTCCTCGAAAGGTGGAGGTACCGCGTTCGCTGGGTGACGGGCACGACCCACCAGGCTTGCCACCGGGTCAGGGTGATGTTCGTCACGGGCGTCCAGGCACCCGGCTCGCCGGCCGCGAAGGAGACGCTGCCGCTGTCGAAGGTGTCGAAGACGCCAATCTCCGTGATGTCATACAGCGCGCCCAGGTCGATGATGAGACCCATGGGGTACGCGGAGTCGTCGAAGATGACGTCACCCCAGGTCGTGACGGGCGCGGCGCCCGTTCCCGCGCGAGGGTCTCCAATGAGCGCCTGCTCATCGAAGAGGTTCTGGTACGGACCCGCGACGGGACGAACGCCGTCGGGCTGCACCATGGACGCGGTGAGGGTCAGCTTGCTGCTCGTGAGGAGCGGCGCCGTCGCGGTGGCGTCGCCGGAAGGGTCCACGGCTTCGGGACTGCCACACCCGGCAATCATTGCGAGCGCGAAGAGTGCCTTTTTGATGCGGTCATGAATATGCATGAAAAATCCAATGGCGGCTGTGAGTGGGAACCGGTGGCCGGAGCAATGGTAGTTCCATCATGGAAATCTTGGAATAACCGTATATCCATGTTTTTGATGCGTGGGCTTGGCTTCGCACCTTGAGGGGGCTCATCCCCGCAGGGCCAGGAGGCATGGCGGCACCATCACCCGCCCCATGCGGGCAAGGGGAGAGGCAGCCCCGGCGTGCGCTGGTGCTTGGCGAAGGTGCTCGCCAGTATTCCCAAGCGCATGCGAACGAACCTCGTGGGTGCCGCGTTTCTCTTGTGGATGGGTTGTGATTCCTCTCCGTTGCCCCCTGGGCCCGATGACACGCCGCCCCTGCACCAGGTGACGCGTGTGGAGGCCGTCCGGGGTGTCGAGCTGGAGGTGCTCGACTATGGCGGCAAGGGCCCGGCGCTCATGTTCCTCGCGGGCATGGGCAGCACGGCCCACATCTTCGACGAACTGGCGCTCGAGTTCCGGGACACGCATCACGTCTACGCGCTCACCCGCCGTGGCTATGGCGCCTCGGATTGGCCCGACACCGGCTATGACACCGCCACGCTGGCCACGGACGTCCTGGGGGCGCTGGACACGCTGGGGCTGTCGAAGGCGTCGTTCGCGGGCCACTCCCTGGCGGGGGACGAGCTGACGTGGCTGGCGCTTCACCACCCCGAGCGCGTGGAGGCACTCGTCTACCTGGACGCCACTGACAGCCGGGGCGAGATTGCCGCGTTCCTGGAGGGCGAGCTGCTGCCGCCGCTGCCGTTCTCCGTGCTCGACGGCCTTCCTTCACGGCAGGCTGTGGCGGAGCGGCTGGCGCAAGATTTGGGCGGAGGGCTTCCCGCACACGAAGTCGAACAGGCGTATGAGTTCGACGCCGCGACAGGGGCCTACCTGCGCGAGCGCCGCCATCCTGGTGCCACGGAGCAGTCCGTCCGGGGCGCGGCCATCATGGACCTCGGGCGCGTGCAGGGGCCCGTGTTGTCCCTGTCGGATGGGCAGGGCTTCGCTGGTTGGGTAGAGGCCCTGGTGGCGGCCGAGTCGCTGCCGCTGGAGTTCCGGGAGAAAGCCCGCGACTTCCTGCCCGACATCCAGCAGCACGAGACAGACGTGGAGGACGCGCTGCGGCGTCATCCCGGCTGGAGGCACCTGCAACTGGAAGGCGCGGGGCACTACATCTGGCTGACGAACCGGGCGGAGGTGGTGACGCGGATGCGCGACTTCTTCGCCGCCACCGCCGCGCCGTAGCAGGCCCCGCCAGCGTTGTCTGTCCGAGCCATGTGCCCGGACAGACAGCCGCGGAGAACGGCTCAGCTCCGCTGCGCGTAGTACTCCACGATGAAGGGCTCGTTCACGTCCACGGGGATTTCCTCCCGCTCCGGCAGGCGCACGTAGCGCAGCCCTTCGCCCTCACCCAGCACCTGGACGTAGGCGGGCACGGACCGCGACTTCATCCGGCTGAAGGACTCCTGCACCACGGCGAGCTTCTGGTGCGCCGCGTGGAAGCGGACTTCGCTGCCAGGCTTGACGCGGAAGCTCGGGATGTCCGCTCGCTTGCCGTCCACATGAAGGTAGCCGTGGCGCACGAACTGCCGTGCCTGGCGGATGCTGGTCGCCAGACCGGCGCGAAGCACCAGTGCGTCCAACCGGCTCTCCAGCAGTTGCAGCAGCACCGTGCCGGTATTGCCCGGCGCCCGGCTCGCTTCCTGGAAGACCGCGCGGCACTGCTTCTCCATCAGGCCGTAGTACAGCTTCAGCTTCTGCTTCTCTCGCAGGCGGCGCGCGAAGTCGCTCACGCTGGTGCGCGCGGTGGCACCGTGCTGGCCAGGGGGATAGGGCCGGCGCAGCACCGGGTCCTTGTCCGGGTCCTTCGCGGTGATGCGCGAAAGCGGAATCCCCAGCCGACGACACATCTTTCCCCGCGGTCCCAAGTCGCGTGCCACGTGTTCCTCCGACCATCTCCCGGTGCCCGAAGTGGAGATGAAGTTGATAATCAGTATCAATTTCAATATCTCCAGGTCGGGCCGGCGGTCAAGTCCGGAATTCAAAGTGGGAACGCGGGCGCGGGCTGGACAGCGCTGCTCAGGTGCCGCGCGGCGCCGCCTCGCGTCGGAAGATGGCGCCTGCGAGCACCGCCACGACGGTGACGCCGGCATAGGCCACCAATCCCGCGGCCACCATGGCGAACAACGCGGAGAGCCCCGCATCGAGCCGCGCGGCGACGAACCACCCGACGCCCGCGCTGATGACCAGTCGCGAGGTGCCCGCCAGGAAGGGCCACAGCACGTGGCCCGCGCCCTGTGCGGCGAACGCGAGCACGAAGCCCAGGCCCAGCAGTCCGTAGAACGGCGCCACGATGCGCAGGTAGTCCAGGCCCGGCGCCACGACGGCTGGCTCGCGGCTGAAGGCATGGAGCCAGACTTCGGGCGCCAGCGCCGCGGCCAGTCCAATGGCTCCCGCGGCCACGAAGCCCAGCCCGCCGCCCAACCAGGCGATGCGCCGGGCGCGCTCGTGCTGTCCCGCACCCACGTTGGTGCCCACCAGCGTCAGCACGGCCGTGCCCAGGCCAAAGAGAATCGGGATGATGAGGTAGTCCAGGCGCGACGCCATGCCATAGCCGGCCAGCGCCTCCACGCCGAACAGGCCCACGGCGGCGGTGATGACCATCACCATCAGGTTGGGCTGCAGCGAGCTCAACGCCGTCATCAGACCCACGCGCAGGATGTCGCGAAGCAGCCGCGGCTCCAGCGCCCCCTTCGTGAGGCGGACCGCGGCCCGTCCGGACGCCATGTAGCGCAGCAGCCAGAGCGCCGCGCCCACGTAGAACAACGTCATCGCGAGCCCAGCGCCCGCCAGCCCCATCGCGGGCACCGGGCCGAAGCCGAAGATGACCCCTGGCGTCACGACGAGGAAGACAGCGGCGCCCACCAGGGTCACCAGCGCCGGGACGCGCACTTCGCCCGCGCCGCGCAGCGCCGCCGCGAGCAGGTTCACCAGCCAGAAGGGAATCGAGCCCGCGAACACGTAGTTCGAATACTGGAGCGCGGCGTCCAACGCGCCCGCCCGTCCACCCAGCGCCGTGTACAGCGCTGGGCCGGTCATCCAGGCGAGGACGCTGAAGACAAGGCCAATGGCCAACGCCAGCACCACGGCATGCCAGACCAGGGCATTCGCATCGTCCCGCCGGTTCGCGCCCAGGGCTCGCGCCACCGCGGAGGCCACGCCGCTGCCAATGCCTCCGTTGGACATCATCGTCATCAACATCACGACGGGAAAGACGAGGGAGACGCCCGCCAGCGCCTCCGTGCCCAGGAAGCTCGCGTACCAGTTCTCCGCCACGCCCACCAACGACTGGGCAATCAGGACCAGCGTGGTGGGCACGGCGAGCTGGAGCAGGGGCTTCAGCAGAGGGCCCCGCAGCATCGCGTCTTGAAGTGATGCGCGTCCGGGGAGCGCGGAAGGTGTGGACCCGGGCGCTGCATCCTGCACCGGGGTTGCGTCGCTGCTGGCTGCGTCACCCATGGGACGTCACCTCACATGCGCAGCGCACCAAGATCGCCACCGGAGGACAAGCCTTGTTTGACCATGCGGCTCACGGCATTGGCGAGCACTTCCTCCTTGCCGGCTTCCAGCGCAGCCAACGTGAGACTCACCACGTCTGTAGGATTCACCTTCGCGCGGCTGCCCCACGGGGTGGGGCGGGGCTCACGGTTGGATGGCCACCTTGAAGACGCCGTCACGGCGCTCGCCGAAGAGGGCGTAGGCCTCCTGGATGTCCGCGAGCTTGAAGCGATGGGTGATGAGCGGCGACAGGTCGACGCGCTTGTGGTGCACCAGGTCCATGAGGCGGCGCATGCGCTCCTTGCCTCCTGGGCACAGGGTGGTGACGATGCGGTAGTCCCCCAGGCCGGCGGAGAACGCGTCGTAGGGCAACTGGAGCTTGCCTGAGTACACCCCCAGGCTGGACAGCGTGCCCGCGGGCCGCAGGCAGCGCAGCGCGCTCTCGAAAGTCTGCTGAGTGCCCAGCGCCTCGATGGCCACGTCGGCGCCGCCGCCCGTGAGCCGTTTCACCTCGGCGACGACGTCCTGCTGACGGTGGTCGAGCACCACGTCCACGCCCATCCTCCGCGCCATCTTCATCCGCGCTTCATCGCCGTCCACGCCGATTACGAGCGAGGCGCCCATCAACCGCGCGCCAATGGAGGCGCACAGGCCGATGGGGCCCTGCGCGAAGACGACCACCGCATCGCCGATGCGCACGCCGCCTGCCTCCGCGCCGCTGAAGCCCGTGGAGGCGATGTCCGACAGGAGGACGACCTGCTCGTCGGTGAGCCCATCTGGAATGGGCGCGAGGTTGGCCTGCGCGGAGGGAATGCGGATGTACTCGGCCTGGGCGCCATCCTGGGTGTTGCCCATGCGCCAGCCTCCCAGGGCCTCATAGCCCGCGCCGTGGCCGCACTGCGAGAGGTGACCGGACAGGCAGGCCCTGCATTGTCCACACGGGGTGATTGCGCCCACGAGAACACGCTGCCCTGGGCGGTAGTCCGTCACGCCGGGACCAAGCTCCTCGATGACGCCCACGGGCTCGTGACCGATGACGAGCCCCGGGCGCACCGGGTACTCGCCACGGACGATGTGCAGGTCCGTGCCGCAGACAGTGGTCATCGTCATCCGGATGACCGCCTCGCCGGCTCCCGCGCGTGGACGCTCCACCTCTTCGATGCCGAAGCGGTTCACAGCCTGAAAGACATTGGCTCGCATGCTCCCTCCCGGTGGTTCGTGGGTGTCCACTCGGGAAGTCTCGGCACGGTGTCGGAGGGCGTCATCCGCGCGGGCGTGGAGATGCGGCGGTGGAGTTCATGCCGAGCGCATGCTCGGGCGCATGTGGCCGTAACGGCGGCTCGGGCCTGCGCGCTCCGGGCCCGGATGGATGTCATCCCCTGGCACCGGCCGCATCGTCCTCGGTGAGTCGCGCCCGCTTCACGCGGGGATGAGGACCTCGTGCGCGAGCGCCGGTGCGCAGCGTCCGCGCAGTCAGGCGTTTGCTTCAGGGGGCGGTGCCATGAACGTCTCACCGGACACGGAGAAGCCACGGGAAGCCGAGCATCCGGAGGTGGCCGCAGCGCCTCGTCTGCTCTGGTTCAGCGAGCTGTCCCGCGAGGACGTCGCGCTGGCGGGGGGCAAGGGCGCGAACCTGGGCGAGATGACGCGCGCGGGGCTGCCGGTTCCGCCGGGCTTCGTCATCACCGCCGCCGCCTTCCAGGATGCCATGGCGCCGGTACGTGCCCAGTTGAGCCGCCTCTGGGCACAGGTGGACCCGGATGACCCTTCGTCGCTGACCCAGGTCACGCAGCAGCTCCGGGAGCACGTGCGGAGCGCGCCCGTCCCGGAGCGGCTGCGCGCCGCCATCGTGGAGGCGTATCAGCAGTTGGGCGCGGACCGGGCCGTGGCGGTGCGTTCCTCGGCGACCTCGGAGGACTCGGCGGCCACGTCCTTCGCGGGCATGCACGAGTCCTTCACCCACGTGTTGGGCGAGGACGCTTTGATGGACGCGCTCCGGGCATGTTGGGCTTCGGCCTACGGCGAGCGTGTGGTGGCCTACCGCAAAGCGGAAGGGCTCACCGAGGAACCCGCCATCGCCGTGGTGGTTCAGGCCATGGTGGATGCGGCTCGCGCGGGCGTCATGTTCACCGCGGACCCGTCTTCGGGAGACACCGGCCGCATCGTCATCGAGGCGGCCTGGGGGCTGGGAGAAGTCGTGGTGGGCGGGCAGGTGGAGCCGGATACGTACAGTGTCTCCAAGAAGGAGCCTCGCGTGTGCGAGGTCCGGGTGGGCGACAAGAGTGTCCGCCTGGTGCGCGATGCCGAAGGACACACGCAGCGCGAGACGCTGAGTCCGGAACAGGCCCACGAGCGCGTGCTGAGCGACGTGGCGGTGCTGGAGCTGGCGCGGTTGGGATTGCGGGTGGAGCAGCACTACGGTGCGCCGCAGGACATCGAGTGGGCGGAGGAGCGCGGACGTTTGTTCCTGGTGCAGACGCGCCCGATTACCACGCTGGGAAAGTCCGCCGTGCCACCGTCGGAGGAAGGCCACGCGGGCAAGGCGCTGGTGCAGGGATTGGGGGCATCGCCCGGTGTGGCGGCCGGCCGCGTGCGGGTGCTGGCGTCACCGGCGGAGGGACGGCAGCTCCAGCCGGGCGAGGTGCTGGTGGCTGAGATGACGTCGCCGGACTGGGTCCCCACCATGCGGCGGGCCTCCGCCATTGTCACGGACCGGGGCGGCATGACGTGCCACGCCGCCATCGTCAGCCGGGAGCTGCGCAAGCCCTGCGTGGTGGGCACACGCACCGCCACACGCACGCTGCGAGACGGCGAGGCGGTGACGGTGGATGGCTCGACGGGAGAAGTCCGGGAGGGACAGGAGGCGCCACGTCCACGGGCGGTGGAGGCCACGGCCACCGCATCCACGGTGGGAACGACCCCGGTGCTGGCCACGCGCCTCTACGTCAACCTGGCCCTGCCCGCGCAGGCTCGCGAGGCCGCGGCGCTTCCGGTGGATGGCGTGGGCCTGCTGCGCGCCGAGTTCATGCTCACGGAGGCCCTGGGCGGTGTGCATCCACGCGAGCTGATTGCGGAGGGCCGGAGGGGTGAGTTCGTGGAGCGCATGGCGGGGGCCCTGCTCCAGACGACGCGAGCCTTTCATCCACGCCCCGTGGTGTACCGGACGACGGACTTCCGGACGAACGAGTTCCGCGGACTGGAAGGCGGCGCTGAGTTCGAGCCCGAGGAGTCCAACCCGATGATTGGCTTCCGGGGCGCCTACCGGTACTTGCGTGAGCCCGACGTGTTCAACCTGGAGCTGGAAGTGCTCGCGCGGGTCCGCGAGCAGACGCCCAATCTCCAGGTGATGCTGCCCTTCGTGCGCACGCTCTGGGAGCTGGAGGCGTGTCTGGAGCTCATCGCCCGCAGCCCGCTGGGGCGGCAGCGGGGGTTGAAGACGTGGGTGATGGCGGAGGTGCCTTCCATCGTCTACCGCCTCCACGATTATGCGAAGTGTGGGATTGATGGCGTGTCCATCGGCTCGAATGATTTGACGCAGCTCATGCTGGGCGTGGACCGGGACTCCGAGTCGTGCGCCGAGCTGTTCGACGAAGCGGACGCCGCGGTGCTGGCCGCCATTGGCGATATCATTCGCGGGTGCGAGGAAGCGGGCCTGACGTCCTCGCTGTGTGGACAGGCGCCGTCGAACCGGCCGGACTTCGCGGAGCACCTGGTGCGCGCGGGGATTACGTCCATCTCCGTGGACCCGGCGGCGGTGCTCGCGACGCAGCGGGTGATTGCGGCCGCGGAGCAGCGGCTGCTGCTGGCCGCCTCGAAGCGGGCGACGCTCCAGGGCTGTTAGGTCCGGCCAGGGTGGGGCACTCCGTGCCGGAGGTGGTGCTTGTTCCAGAGCAGGTAGGGGAGCAGCGCCAGCGTGCGCAGCACCAGATAGACCGCCAGGAAGGGCGTCAGCCGCAAGTCCTGGTAGCTGGCCGTCGCGACGGCCAGCGCGATGGAGGGATTGCCGAAGACCGCCGCGAGCGCGAGCGCGGTCCTGTCTTCAGGCCGGGGCCCTCCCGCCACGTGGCCCAGTATCGCGGAGCTCAGGGTCATCACCAGCATGCCCAGCACCATCCATCCGTCCACGTCGCGCAGCCTCGGGCCGCTGATGAACAGCAGGAGCAGGATGGCGACGACGAACACGGCCTTGAAGAGCGACAGCATGGGATGCAGCAGTCGCCTGGCCAGCATTGGCCGCCAGGCGCGCAGTGCCCAGCCCGCCGCGAGCGGCACGAGGAAGGGCAGCATGACCCGCTCAAGGAGCTGGACGGTGGTGGGGGCCTTGAACACGGCGGGGAAGAAATCGCTGAGCCACCGGAGTGAGAGCGGCAGGCACACGATGGCTGCCAGGGACAGGGTGAGGGACAGCGCCACCGTGAGGCTCAAGTCGCCGCGCTGCCGGTAGGCCGCGACCGCGACGCTGGGCACGCCAGGGCTGACAGCCATCAACAGCAGGATGCCGGCGGCGATGGGGGGCAGGGGTAGGAGGTTCACTACGAGCAGGGCGAGCAGCGGGACTCCCAACAGGATGAGGGGAAGACCTCGCGCATAGGCAGGCAGCCGCATGGCGTGCTTCACGGCGCTCACGTCGACGGCGAGCCCGAGGACGAACCCCATGAGCACGACGAGGTGCCGGACCGCGAACTCGACTCCGTCCCGCACGCTCAGCGCGGCGGTCACCTCGACGTCCATGGATGGAGGATGCGCACGGAGCGCCTCGTCGGGCACGTTGGGGCGGCCAGCCGTGCGCGCGTTCCTCGAAGCGGCCGCGGAGTCAAGAGGCCGGGCCTCACCCCTGGGAGGGATGGCCGCCAAGGCTCCCGCGCCTTGAAATCACCTTCGCGCCCGGACGCCTCGCATGTCCGGGCAGGGGGACGTGCCATGGACGCGAACCATCTGCTGGAGTTGGTCAAACGCTATCAGGACAACAAGGCGTTCATCTCCAACGAGGAGACCGCGAAGATCGCGCTGGTCGTCCCGTTCATCCGGAGCCTCGGCTACGACCCGAGCGTTCCTCGGGAGGTCCGCCTGGAATACACAGCGGACTTCGTCCAGGGGGACGGCAAGAAGCTGCCGGACCGCATGGACTTCGCCATCTTCGACCAGACGGGCACCAAGCCGCTCATCGTCATCGAAACCAAGCCCTTGGGCACCGACCTCAAGTCCCGCGCGCAGCAACTGGCGCGCTACCTGGCGCAGTTGCCGGAGCTCCACTTCGGCATCATCACCGACGGGTGCCACTACCTCTTCTTCGGGGACTTGGAGAACCCCAACGTCATGGACCCGGAGCCCTTCTTCACGTTCTCCCTGGAGGACACGAAGTCGGACTGGGTGAAGGTGGCCAAGTTCCTGTCCAAGTTCAGCCGTGAATCCTTCAACGCGACGACGCTGATTACGGACGCGGAGAACAGTCGCTACCGGCAGGGGATGATCGACAAGCTCGCGTCCGCCCTGAAAGCGCCCGGTGAGCACGAAGCCTTCCTCAAGTGGCTCACGGAGGACATCTACAAGGGAAAGCGGACCACCGCGGTGATGGAGCGGCTCGCGGACGTCGCGAAGGAAGCCATCGAGCCGACGCTGCTGCGGGTCATGGGCGATGACTTCCTGAACAAGCTCAAGGAGCGCATCCAGCGGCTCAACGAGGGCGCGGAGCCCGCGGTGGCGCAGGAGGGCGCCAATGGGGTGAAGCCGGATTCGGCCAGGCCCTTCGAGGCGGATGGCCGTGCCGCGCCCGATGAGAAGGGCCGCGCCGCAGCGGAGACCACCGAGACGGAGTTGGAGTTCTTCGGCGTGGTGCGGGACATCTGCGTCAAGAACGGCGCCGCCGCCGAGGACATCCTCTACCGGGACACGGCGTCCTACTTCAACGTGTCCTTCAAGCGGCCCACGAAGTGGTTCGCCCGGTTCTTCAGCAATGGCAAGCGCAAGAGCATCGTCACCTGGGTGCCGGTGGACGAAGCCCGCGCCATTGCCGCGGGCTTCGAGGTGGAGGCGGCGCCCGCGGGTTTGGGCACCAGCCGCGTCTTCATCGAATCGGTGCCCCAGGTCTGGGCGCTGAAGGCGCTGGTGACCCGGAGCCTGGAGTTGTCCAAGACGGTGCGTGACGAGTCACCGTCTTCAGACGCCGCCACACACGAGGACGGGAAGCCCGCCCTCAAGGTCATCACGGGCTGACGCTCCGCCGCGGTGCTCACGCCGCCGTGCGAAGCGACGTGAGACCCACGGCCTTGAGCGCCAGCACGCCCGCCACGGCGAAGGCTTGCCCGGCGAGCAGCGCGGTCCCCAAGGGCGTGAGCTCCTGGGCGTGCATGACGACGAGCAGCACGCTGCCCACCACCCATGCGGCGTCCACCAGGACATGCACCAGGGCCGCTCCCAGGACGGGCTGCTTGAGCCCGACCCAGAGGTTGAAGGCCGCCCACGGCAGCAGGAAGAGGCCCACGCCGAACAGGAAGGTGGACGGCAGGGCCCAGCCCGCGAGCTGGGTGAGGGTGGGGGCAAGGAGCAACAAGGCCATGCCCATGAGGAGTGAGGCGGCGGCGTCGAAGCGGTAGACGAAGCGGGGATTGCGAAGCAGGTGCGTCATCATCTGGGCTCTCCGGGTGGTTGGGAACGGGAGCACAGTGTTCCTGGCAGGGAATGTTCTCAATTACCTCGAAGGTCATCGTCCCGCGTCACGGCCTGGGGCAGTCTGGGCTCGGAAAGGGACACGGCGATGATTGGACCCCTGCTCAAGGAATGGAGAACGCTGCGCGGCAAGAGCCAGCTGGCCCTGTCGCTGGAGGCGCAGGTATCGGCGCGTCACCTGTCATTCCTGGAGTCGGGCCGCTCCGGGGCCAGTCAGGAACTGGTGCTGCGGCTGGCGGAGGCTCTGGGGCTGGGGCTGAGGGACCGCAACGCCCTGCTGGTGGCGGCGGGGTTCGCGCCTCAGTTCGGTGAGCGCGGCTGGCACAGCGCGGAGCTGGCGGAGGTCCGGCGGGCCGCGGGACTCATCCTCGCGTCGCATGAGCCGTATCCCGCCATCGTGGTGGATTCGTCCTCGACAGTGCTCGAGGCGAATGCGGGCGCGCTCGCGATGATGGGGCAGCCGCGTGAGGCGCTTGGACAGGTCAACCTGATGGACCTCGTCTTCGTGCCCGGACCCGTGCGCTCGGCCATTGGCAATTGGGAGGAGATTGCCGGGTATCTGCTCCACCGGCTGCGAGAGGGTGCTCGCATGCGGGGCCCCCGCTCACCCGTGGCATCGGTCCTGGCCCGTGTCCTGGCGCAGCCAGGTGTCGAGGCGTTGACCGCGCTGCGGCCCGCCAACGCGGGCTCGGTGCTGGTGCCCTTGACCTTCACCCGAGATGGCTCGACGACGCACTGGTACACCACGCTCACCAGCTTCGGTGCCCCCCAGGATGCCCTGGTGGAGGAAATCACCATCGAGCAGTTCCATCCGATGTGATGGATTATTCCCCGCGGGCCGCGTCGTTGCGTCGAGCGCGGTCCATGTCCACCTGAAGGAGAGCGCCGGGGACGGCGGCCATCCAGCCAGGGAGGCAATCATGTTCGGAGACACGAAGGCGTTCAGCGGCTTCTCGGTGCGCGATGTGGCGGCGGCCCGGAAGTTCTACAGCGAGACGCTGGGCCTGAAGACGTCCGAGTCGGACGGCATGTTGACGCTGCACATCGCGGGCGGCAGGGACATCCTCGTCTATCCCAAGGACAACCACACCCCTGCGTCGTTCACGATTCTCAACTTCCCCGTGGATGACATCGACAAGGCGGTGGACGCGCTGTCCCAACGCGGCGTGCGTTTCGAGCGGTACGACGGCTTCGACGCGGATGCGAAGGGCATCGTCCGTGGTGACGCGGGGCCGCCCATTGCCTGGTTCAAGGACCCTTCAGGCAACGTGCTGTCCGTCTTGCAGGGCCCGGCCTGAGCAGTGTGCTGTCCTGGGGACTCTGGGGCGAGCAATCGAGGAAGGACTGCGAAAGCCACCCTCCGGAACCGAAGTAGGAAGCGTGACGCGGGCCCGTCATGGGAGGACGAAGTCGCGTGGCTTCAGCGGCTCGGGCTGCGGCTCGCCCAGCGCCTCCATCAGGTTCATCTCCACGCTGCGCGCCATCGCCAGCAAGGAGAGGTCGTTGGGCTCCGTGCCGAAGGGCTCCTCCAACTCGTCGCTCAGCCGGTCGAGCCCGAAGAAGGTGTAGGCAATCATCGCCGCGAGCCAGGGCGTGAACCAGCCCAGCGCCTCCGCGAGACCAAAGGGCAGCAGCAGGCAGAACAGGTAGGCGGTGCGGTGCAGCAGCACCGTGTACGTGAAGGGCAGGGGCGTGAAGCGGATGCGCTCACACGCGGAGAGCACGTTCATCAAGCCATGGACGCGCGTCCGCAGCTCGCTCCAGGTGATGTCGGTGAGATGCTTCTCCCGGAGGAGCGAGGCCAGCTCCCGGTCGTGCTCCCGAAGCAGGGCGTTGGGGCGGTTCTGGCTGGCCAGTACGCGCGAGGACTCCGACTCCGGCAGCAGGCGGCTGATGTCCTCCCGGGCGTCGTGCCCGCGCAGGTGCGCGACCATCGCGTGGGCGAAGGCGATGTTCCGCCTCGTCAACCTGCGCGCCGCCTGCTTCGCTCCGCTGCTGTCATCCCCAATGAGCGCGATGGCCTCATGGGAGAATGAACGCAGCTCAATGATGAGCGCGCCCCAGTGCTTCCGGGCCTCCCACCACCGGTCGTAGCAGGCGTTGTTCCGGAACCCGAGGAAGATGGAGAGCGCGATGCCCAGCAGGGACAACGGCGCCGGCGAGGAGATCTGCAGGTCCAGATAGCCTTGCCGGTACGCCCAGACGACGAGCGCTGAGAGCGCCGCGATGCCCAGGACGTGGGGCAGGACGCGTGGGAGGATGGTCCCGCGCACGACGAAGAGGAGCCGAAGCGAGCTGAGGCGAGGACGAACAATCACGGGCAGGGACCTTCCTGCGCCAAATGCCTCCGGGTCGCAAGCGCTCCTCTTGGGGGCCTGTTCAGGTGATTAGGGGGAGCGGGGCCCGCTGGTAAGCGAGTGCCTCTGTCCGTCGTGACCTCCGCCCGATGGTGTGGTCCGCGAACGACCAGACGCCGTCGCAGGCTCCTCGCCGTACGGTGAACTGCAACGGCGCTTCTTTTGGAAGTGCCAGGGGGCGCAGCGTCTGCCCGGACGCATGGTCGATGCCAGCCAGATGCGCGCAGTGCCAGTCTCTGCCTGGATGAAGGCGGCCTGAAGGAACCCGGCATCGGGGATTCCAGACCTGGCGACGACTTCCTCGTGCGGCGGCCTCGGCCCGGGATGGACGGACCGAGGCGGAACCGCCGCGTTGTGGGTCGCCGAACGTATCACCCGAGGTGGACTCAGGGGTCCGTGAGAACCACGGGCCCGCCTGAGTCAGGGACGCACTTCGGTTCTGCGGTGAACCCCCATGTCCGTTCTCGGCGTGGTGGTGGCTCCCAGGCTCTTCTTCCAGGGGAAGGTGAGCGCCAGCGCGACGCCCGACAGACCCACGATGGAGTAGATGAGGCGGCTGAGCGCGCTCATCGCCGTTCGTGTCTCGCCGCCGAACAGCGCGTTCACGAGGTTCCAATTGAAGAAGCCAACCAGGCCCCAGTTGATGGCGCCGATGATGGCCAGGACGGCCATCACCTTGGCGAGCCCTCCTCTGGTTCGATCCGCGTCCGCTCGTTCCATGGCTCGTATCCTTGGCTAGGTGTGTTCCACCCGTGCAGGTGGGTGATGCCTCCCGCATAAGGTGTTGCCCGGACGCGTCCTGGCTACTCCTCCGGCACCGATTGTCCGGCTTGGTGCTCCGGACGCCATGCGGCTCAGCGGGAGCGGGGCTCCACCAGTCGCTCGGGAATGCGCGCGACGAGGCGGTCGATGGCCGCGCGCACCTTCGAGGTCAGGTGTTTGCTCTGGGGCCACACCGCGTAGATTTCGTTGCCATAGGGGCGCTGCGTTTCCAGTACTTCGACGAGTCTGCCGCTGCTCAGGTGCTCGGCGATGAGCCAGCGAGGAAGCCACGCCAGCCCGGCCCCCTGCACCGCGGCGTCCATGATGGTCTCCACGTCGTCGAAGCGCAGGCGCGCCTGGATGGTGATGCGCTGCTCGCCGCCTTGTCCGTCCGGGAATCGCCAGGGCTTGTTGATGCCGTTGCGGCCGTAGACGACCGCGTCGTGCTCGCCCAGGTCTTCAAGTGTCTTCGGGCGGCCGTGGCGCTTCAGGTAGCCGGGCGCGGCGCAGACGGACATCGTCTGGACGCCCAGCCGGCGCGCCGTCAGTCCCGCGTGGTCCGCCAGTGGCCCGACGCGGAGGGCCAGGTCGTAGCCTTCCTCGACGAGGTCGACCATCCGGTCGCTGAAGGCGATTTCCAGCTCCAGTCCCGGATGCTGGAGGACCAGCTCGCGCAGCAGCGGCGCGGCGCAGTGCCGGCCGAACATCACGGGCGCGCTGACGCGCAGGCGCCCCGTGGGCGCGCGCCGTCCGGAGTCCAGCGCCGTCTCCGCCGCCTCGAGCTCCGCCAATGCGCGCACGCAGCGCTCGTAGAAGGCCTGGCCGTCCTCGGTGAGGCTCTGCCGGCGCGTGGTGCGCTGGAACAGCCGGGTCTCCAGACGCTCCTCCAGCCGCGCGATGCTCTTTCCCACGGCCGAGCGTGAGAGCCCCATGCGCTCAGCGGCGAGCGCGAAGCTCCCTGCCTCCACGGCCTGGACGAAGGCGAAGACGCCCCCAAGACGGTCCCTCATGATGCTGCTCCCATTGGTGCCTGCACGTCTCCAGTGACTCGACAAAGTGTCGCCACTGGCGACGCTGCTTCGTCCGTATAGCTCCCGCATCACTTTCATGCAGGACGCGGAGCAGACGATGGGCGCAACGATGAAGCGTTGGCAGGCGAAGCAGGCGGGACGGGCGCACCTGGAACTGGCGGAGGTGGCGATTCCCTCTCCGGGGGCCGGTGAGGTGTTGATTCGCGTGTCGGCGGTCTCCCTCAACTACCGCGAGAAGCTGATGCTCGATGGGGGGGGCTCCCTGACGGCGCACCAGCCCTTCACGCCGGCTTCGGACATGGCGGGCGTGGTGGTCGCGGTGGGCGCGGGCGTGCAGCGCTTCAAGGAAGGGGCGCGCGTCATCGCCAACTTCCAGACGGACTGGGTGGACGGGCCCGTGCCGCGTGGGACGGTGCGCAGCCTGGGCGGAAACGCGCCGGGCGTGCTGGCCGAGTACGTCGTCATGCCGGAGCAGTGGCTGGTGGCGTCTCCCGAAACACTCGATGACGTGCAGGCGAGCACGTTGCCGTGCGCCGGCCTCACCGCGTGGACGTCCCTGGTGGAGCTGGGAGGGCTGCGTCCGGGGCACACGGTGGTGACGCAGGGCACGGGCGGCGTGTCCCTGTTCGCGGTGCAGCTTGCCGCCGCCATGGGCGCGGAGGTCATCGTGCTCTCGGGGGACGAGGACAAGCTGGCCCGCGTGAAGGCCCTGGGCGCCGCGCACGGCATCCATCGTCGCCACACCCCGGAGTGGCATACGGCGGTGCTCGAGCTGACGCGAGGCGCGGGGGCCGACCACATCTTGGAGTTGGTGGGTGGGGACAACCTGGGCCGGTCGGTGAAGGCGCTCGCGTCGGGTGGGCGCGTCTCGCTCATCGGCGTGTTCGAGGGCTTCGAGAGCCGCTTCCCGGTGCAGCCCTTGTTCCTGAGCTCCGGCGTCATCCAGGGCATCTTCGTCGGACACCGGCGCGGGCTGGAGAACCTGGTGCGCGCGGTGGACCGGCTGGCATTGAAGCCCGTGGTCGACACTGTCTATTCGCTCGATGCGCTGCCCACGGCGCTCGAACACCTGGACCGCGGGCCGTTTGGCAAACTGGTCATCACGGCCTGACCTGGGCCCGTGGCGAATCGTGCGCCGCGACGCGCTCGGGGGACCCGGTGGTGGTGCTCCAGGACGAAAGACAGACGCGTGCGAGGGTGAAGGACCGCGACATGCGTTGGCGGAAGACATAACGATGGGCTCGGGCGGCGCTGCGAGGGTTTGAAGCGTCAGCGGGCCTGGAGTGGCGCAGGCGCCCGGGCGTACTGTCCCGGGCGGCATGCGCACACTCTATGGACTCAGTTACTCGCCCTGGACGGAGAAGACCCGTTGGGCGTTGGACCACCACCGTGTGGCCTATCGCTACCGCGAACACCTGCCGCTCATCGGCGAGCCGCTGCTGCGCTGGCGTACGCCGCGTGGTGTGCGGCCCGCCGTGCCATTGCTCATCGAGGAGGGCGAGGCCTTTCCCGGCTCGTTCGTCATCGCGCGGCGCGCGGAGGAGCTGGGGCAGGGGGAGCCACTCTTTCCCGCCGCGAACCTCGCGGTGATTCAGCGCTGGGAGGACGACAGCGAGCAGGTGCTCTCCGTGGCGCGCGCCAAGGTGGTAGCGGCCTTGCTGGAGAGTCGTCAGGCCCAGGTGGAGAGCCTGCCCGCCTTCCTGCCCGCGGGGCTCCGGTCGGTCCTGGCACCGTCCGCGAGGCTGGGCGCGCGCTTCGTGGCCCGCAAGCACCAGGCCCCCGTGAACATCGCCGCCGCCGTCCATGAGAAGGTCATCCCCACGCTGGAGCGCCTGCGTGAAGCCCTGGGCGGCCGGGACTACCTGCTGTCGCGCTTCAGCTACGCCGACATCACGGCCGCGCTGATGCTCCAGTTCGTGAGGGCGGTGGACGACGGCTACCTTCCCCTGGGGCCGGGGACGCGAGCGGTGTGGAGCGACGCGGCGCTCGCCTCCCGCTTCCCGGACCTGCTCGAGTGGCGGGACGGCCTCTACGCGAAGCACCGCCGTCCCTGAACCACTCGCGCGCGGGCCTGCCAGACAGCGCCCTGAAAAGCGAAACGGCGCCAGCCTCGTGAGAGGTGGCGCCGTGGAGCCGAGGCCCGGAGGCTCAGCCCGGCTGGCAGACCTGCCGGAGGATGTCGAGCGACTCCAGCGCCTTGCCCGCGCCAATCACGACGGCGGAGAGCGGGTCCTCGGCGAGGAACACGGGCAGGCCCGTCTCCTCGCGCAGCAGCGTGTCCAGGTTCTTCAGCAGCGCGCCGCCACCGGCCAGGACGATGCCGCGGTCGGCGATGTCGCCGGCGAGCTCGGGCGGGGTGCGCTCCAGCGTGAGCTTCACCGCCTCGACGATGCCGTTGACGGGCTCCGCCAGCGCGTCACGCACTTCGTCGCTGGACACCGTCAGCGTGCGCGGCACGCCGGCCACCAGGTCGCGACCCTTGATCTCCATGGTCATGACCTCGTCCGTCGGGTACGCGGTGCCGATGCCCATCTTGATGAGCTCCGCCGTGCGCTCACCGATGAGCAGGTTGTACTTGCGCTTGACGTACTGGATGATGGCCTCGTCCAGCTTGTCGCCGCCGATGCGCACGCTCTTGGCGAACACGATGCCGGCGAGGCTGATGACCGCGACGTCGGACGTGCCACCGCCGATGTCCACTATCATGTTGCCGCTGGGCTCCGTCACCGGAAGGCCCGCGCCAATGGCCGCCGCCATGGGCTGCTCGATGAGGTAGACCTCGCGGGCGCCCGCGTTGGCCGCCGCCTCGCGCACCGCGCGGCGCTCCACCTCGGTGATGCCGGAGGGGATGCCGATGATGATGCGCGGATTGACGAGCGTCTTGCGGTTGTGCGCGCTCTGGATGAAGTAGCGCAGCATCGCGGCCGTGATTTCGAAGTCCGCGATGACGCCGTCCTTCATCGGACGGATGGCCACGATGTTACCCGGGGTGCGCCCGAGCATTTCCTTGGCTTCCTTGCCCACCGCGAGGACCTTCTTGCCCCCGCGCGCGTCCTGCTGGACGGCCACCACCGAGGGCTCGTTGGAGACGATGCCCTGGCCGCGGATGTAGATGAGCGTGTTTGCCGTGCCGAGGTCGATGGCGAGGTCACGCGAGAAGAGGGTGTGAAGCCAGTCAAACATACGGGGGCGGGAACTTTCGGGGGGTCGGCGGAATTTCCCCGTCATAGCGGGGGCAGACGCGGGCCAAGGTACTACGCGACGCAGCACGGAGGAAGAAAAGCCGGTAGCGGCGTTCACATCCGCCTGGGGGGCAGTCGGCCAGCGGACGCAGGCGCGGCGCTTCCGGCTCTCAGGGAGTGGGCGTGGGCTCGGCCTGCGCCGACTCGAAGCGCGCCGCCACCAGCCCCGCCTCCAGCGGCTTCTCCTCGGGGAGCGCCGTGGGCGGCAGCGTCCCCTGGGCCTCGGCGTCGCGGTACTCCGGCGTCTGGCGCAGGGCCTCGCTGGTGACGTGGAGCAGCGTGTCACGCACGGGCTCGAACAGCAGGGCGGTAAGGTACCAGGCCGGGGCGTAATCCAACCGGATGAGGCCGTGTACGCTCCACCTGTGCGGCGCGTAGTCCCACGGGCAGCGGCCGAGCAGGCGCTTGAGCAACCAGCCCGTGCCGTACTCCGCGCCGAAGATGAGCCCTGTGTAGACCAGGGCCCGCAGCGGCCGGGGCAGGGGCTTGAGCCGGGCGGAGACCTCTTCCAGCGCCAGCGCCGTGCCTCCGTAGATGGGGTGCATCCACAGGTAGGTGCGCGCCGTGGCGTTCCGGTCCTTCTTCAGCGCGGCCCCCGTGCCGGTGAACATCACCTCGAGCACCCAGCCCACGCACCCATAGACGAGGAATCTTGAAAGCACTTCGGAAAGCTAAGGCTGCCCCGCAGAAGGGGCACTCCCGCCCCCTGGGGTCGGTGCTGGCCGCCTGCCTCGGCTGTGCCATGGCGGACGGTGTGCCTGTCCCCAGGGGGATTCCAACTCGGACGACACGGGCCCACACGCGCAGGAGCCCGCCCAGGGCGGGCGGGCCCCCGACAGCGCCGGCTCAGCCCGGGATGCCGGCCGACCAGCGCTGCGTGAGGTACAGCTCGGCGAGTTGGGCCGGGCTGAGGTCCTTCTCCTCGCCCACGTAGGTGCGCTCGGTGGACAGACCCACCTCGCCGCCGCCCACGCCCGCGTGGACGCCCACGCCAAAGTCGCCGGTGACCTTGTGCTTGTCCTGGACGGTGGCCTTGATTTCGACCTTGTCCTTGAGCTGGTTCAGCGCCTGGCCCACGTCGCCCTGGGCGATGCTGCCGAAGGCGCCGCTGGTGGCGATGTCGTTGATGTTGCCGCTGATTTCCGCCTTCACCTCGCGGCCCGTCGCGCCGCCCAGGCCCAGCGCGGACGCGTTGGCCTGACGCGAGTCGGTCAGCGTCAGCTTGGCCTCATGGGTGTCACGCACGCTGGCGCCAATCTCGCGAGCGGTGCCCTTCGGGTCCTTGATGAAGTCGGTGGGGTTGAAGCCCTCGGGCAGCTCCACGCTCTGCTCCAGCTCCACCCCGAGCGAACCGGACACCCCCGCGGACGCGTTGGTGGGCAGCGACACGGAGTCCCCGCCACCGGTGGGGATGCCCACGCCCGCGGACGCGCTGGCGTTGGCGTTGATTTCGAGGCTCTGCTTGAGGGTCAGCTTCTGGGGCTTGCCGCCCTCCATCTCGATGCGGGCCGTGGTGCTCTGGTTGACTCCGGCACTCGCGCCGGCGCCCGCGCTGATGGCCTCCGGCAGCCCCTTCATGCCCAGCTCGGCGTTGACGCTGGCCTCGGCGCCCAGCTTGAACTCCACGGCGCTCATGTTCTTCGTCAGGCCCGCCAGGTCCGACAGCGGATCCCCGAGGACATGATTCACGCCAGCGCCCAGCACGGGGTTGCTCGCGGCGGCGCCCGCGGTGGCGGTGGAGGCCGCGATGATGCGGGTGGCGTTCTTGGCCTCCTCGGCCGTGTCGAACTTGAACTCCACCGTGGCCCCGGCGGTGCCGAAGGCCTCCGCGCCCGCGTCCGCCGCGCCCTTGGCGCCCAGCTTGGCCGCGACGCCCGCGCCCACCTCGCCGGTGACGGACACCGTGTAGCCGCCGCCCTCTTCCTCACTGCGGCTGACGCCCAGGGTGCCCTTCACCTTGCCGGCCACCGTGGCGCCGTTGGCCTCGGCGTAGAGGCTGATGGAGGTGCTCTCACCCGGCTTGAGCTGGTCCACCTGCCGGTTGAGGTTGACCGCGTCGCCAATGGCCCGGGCCGTGTCCACCGGGTCCCGCACCACGTCCGCGGTGCCCTGGAGCGCCCCGCCGATGATGTCGTTGGTGATGCCCTGCAGGGGGTTGAGCGTGGGCGCGTCCTGGATGGCCCGGCCCGCCACGTCCAGGCCGTCCGCGGCGATGTCGGTCGCCTTGTCGAGCACCGGGCCCGCCCGCTGCGCCGCATCCTTGAGGACATTGCCCAGGCCATTCGCGGTGACGGCGGCCGCGGTGCCCGTGGCGCTCAGCGTGCGCTGGGTCGCGGTGCGGCCCGCCTCGAACACGTCACCGGCGGCGTTGCGCACGTTGCCCGCCGCGTCCTGCACCCGGTCCTTGGTTCCTTCGACGACGTTCTGCGTCGCGTTGGCCACGCCGCCCACGACGTTCTTGGTGGCGTTGGCCACGCCGCCCACGGCGTCACCGGCCTTGTCCTTGGCATCCTCGACGACGTTCTGCGTCGCGTTGGCCACGCCGCCCACGACGTTCTTGGTGGCGTTGGCCACGCCGCCCACGGCGTCACTGGCCTTGTCCTTGGCGCCCTCGAAGACGTCCCGGGCCCGCTCCTGGGCCGCGTTGGAGACCTTCTCCTTGGCCTCCTGCGCCTTGGCCGCCGCCTGCTCCGCGGCTTCCGCGGCCTTGCGGGCCGCCGCCTCCGCCGCGCGCCGGGCCGCTTCCGCCGCACGCTTCGCCGCGGCCTCGGCGGCCCGCTTCGCCGCGTCCGCCGCTCCGCCAATCAGTTTTCCGATTCCCATGGGGGCTTCCTTCTCCAGGCTGTCACGGCCGTGGGTCGTCTCGCGGGGGCGGGACGCGGCGCGTGCGCGCTTCAGGGGTGTGGTGCCGGCTGGGGCCTTGTGGCGGGCCAGCCGAAGCCCTCAGCAGTGTCGAGTCTTGAAAGCAGGCATGGACGACTCCTGCCCTTTAGAAAGAGCGGGTACGCTGTGAGGGCTGCGGGGATTCTCAGGAAATGAGGCGGAAGAGTTTCGTCGGCGCGGCAGAAACCTGGCCGCCGAGCGCTGGATTGGCGTTTTCCCGCCGTGGGGGAGCGCTTTACTGGGTGGCACCCGCGTAATACAGGAGAAGCGGATGTGCTCAGCCGGCCCGACAGCCCCGCTATCCCCACCCGGGCGACGCGCGCGCGGGATGCTGCTGGCCATTGTCCTGGGCACGGCGCTTGCCTCCGTGCCGGGGATCACCGCGTTGGAACAGGTGATGGCCGCCGAGGTCCACGCCGCGTACGGGTCCTCTGAGAGAAACGGCGCGCGGGTGGACCGGGGCGGCGTGGCCTTCGTGGGCAAGCGCACCCGCCAGTTGCGCTGTGGGCGCCTGGCCGGGGTGGGGAGTGACACCTGGGCCGCGGTGATGAGCGCCCCGGCCGGGGTGAAGACGAAACCGACCCTGGGCCGGGAACGCGAGTGCTTCCAGCCGGGCTTCCATGAAGCCCACCGTCAGGCTCGAGAACGGCAGCGGGCCGTTGCCACCGACACCGTCCGGCTGCTGCGCTCCGCGGCCCGGATGGTGCGAGGCGGCAACGCCGGTGACCGGCCGACGCTCGTCACCCAGTCGTTGCGCGGGCCTCCCGGGCGCGGCTGAAGACGGCGCTCGGAATCGGGCCGGCCGGTAACGCGCCTGCCTTCTTCGTTTCCTCCCGCATGATGCGCGGTCCGACGCACAGCGCCGGGCCGGTCCGAACCTCAATCTTCCGCTAGGTTGTTTTTTTCGAGGTGTACCGATGCATGGAGCCCACGAGGTCCTCCAAGCCATTGCCGTCGTCCTGTGCGTCGCGGCCGTGACGACGGTCCTCTTCCAGAAGCTTCGCCAGCCCGTGGTGCTGGGCTACATCCTGGCCGGCCTCGTCGTCGGCCCGTACCTGCCGATTCCGCTCGTCGCCAACCCGGAGGTGGTGACGACGCTCTCGGAGCTGGGCGTCATCCTCCTGATGTTCTCGTTGGGGTTGGAGTTCAGCCTCCGCAAGCTGTTCGCCGTGGGCCCCACGGCGGGTGTCACCGCCGTCATCCAGTGCAGCATCATGATTTGGCTGGGCTTCGTGGTGGGGCGCGCCTTCGGGTGGACCACCCTGGAGAGCCTCTTCACGGGCGCGCTCATCTCCGTGTCCAGCACCACCATCATCGCCAAGGCCTTCGACGAGCAGAACATCCGGGGCCGGCTGCGGGAGCTGGTGGTGGGCGTCCTCATCGTCGAGGACCTCATCGCCGTCCTCCTGATGGCGACGCTGACGGCCATCTCCTCCGGCACGGGCCTGTCGGTGGGGGAGCTGTCGTTGACGACGGGCCGCCTGGTGGCGTTCCTCGTCGGGCTGGTGGTGGTGGGGCTGTTCATCATCCCCCGCGCGGTGCGCTACGTGGTGAAGCTCAACAAGCCGGAGACCACGCTGGTGGCCAGCGTGGGCATCTGCTTCGCGGTGGCGCTGCTGGCGCAGGCCTTCGGGTATTCGGTGGCGCTGGGGGCCTTCCTGGCGGGCTCGCTGGTGGCGGAGTCCGGCGAGGAGAAGGTGGTGGAGCACCTGGTGCAGCCGGTGAAGGACATCTTCGCGGCCATCTTCTTCGTGTCCGTGGGCATGCTCATCAACCCGGCGCTCATCGCGGAGCACTGGGCGGCCATCCTGGTGCTCACGGTCGTGGTCATCGTGGGCAAGCTCTTCAGCGTGACGCTGGGCGCGTTCCTCACGGGGCACAGCACCCGGACCTCCGTGCAGGCGGGCATGAGCCTGGCGCAGATTGGCGAGTTCTCCTTCATCATCGCGGGCCTGGGCCTGTCGCTGAAGGCCACGGGCAACTTCATCTACCCGGTGGCGGTGGCCGTCTCCGCGATTACGACGCTCACGACGCCCCTGCTGATTCGCGTGTCGGGGCCGGTGGCCAGCTATGTGGACCGCAAGCTGCCCAAGCCGCTGCAGACGTTCGTGACGTTGTACGGCACCTGGGTTGAGCGGCTGCGCGACGCGCCCCGGCGCCAGACGTTCGGGGCCTCGGTGCGGCGGCTGGCGCGGTTGATGGTGCTGGACGCCGTGCTGCTGATTGTCCTGGTGATTGGCACGTCGCTGACGGCGGGCAAGCTGGGCTCCTTCATCGAGCAGCGGCTGGGCATCGATGAGAACCTGTCCCGCTACATCATCCTGGGCGGCGCGGTGCTGCTCTCCATCCCGTTCCTGGTGGGCGTGGTGCAGGTGGCGCGCCGGTTGGGCGAGGAGCTGGCGGAGGCGGCGCTGCCCGGGCGGAAGGACGGGCGGGTGGACCTGGCGGCGGCGCCCCGGCGCGTGCTGCTGGTGACGCTGCAACTGGGCATCATCCTGCTGGTGAGCGTGCCCGTGGTGGCGATTACCCAGCCCTTCGTCCGGGGCGCCATGGGCCCCCTCATCGTGCTGGCCCTGATTGGCGCGCTGGGCGTGACGTTCTGGCGAGGCGCCACCAACCTGCACGGCCACGTTCGCGCGGGCGCGCAGGTCATCGTGGAGGCGCTGGCGGCGCAGTCCCACTCGCGAGAGCCGGGCGCGGATGAGCACGCGCTGGACCACGTCTCCAAGGTGCTCCCGGGCCTGGGCGAGCCCGTGCCCGTGCGGCTGGAGGCCTCCAGTCCCGCGGCGGGGAAGACGCTGGCCGAGGTGAACCTCCGCGGCCTCACGGGGGCCACGGTGCTGGCCATCCGGCGCGGGGACTCGAGCGTGTCCGTGCCGTCCGCGCAGGAGGTGCTGCTGCCGGGTGACGTGCTGGCGCTGACGGGCACGCAGGACGCGGTGGAGGCGGCCAAGAGCCTGCTCACCGGTGCACCGGCGCCCGCCTCGGAGCCGGAGCCGACGGGCGCCCAGGTGTAGGGATACGGGCCTGGGGGCGGCGTTCGTTCCGCCCCCGGGGCCTACCGCTTCACGCTGTACTTGGCGATGGCGTAGAGGGCGCGTACGCCGTCCTTCCAGCCAATCTTCTTGCCCTCTTCATAGGTGCGCCCGTGGTAGCTGATGGGCACCTCGAAGACGCGCCAGCGGCCACGGGCCACCTTGGCGGTGATTTCGGGCTCGAAGCCGAAGCGGTCCTCCTCCACCTGCACGGAGCGCAGCACCTCGGCGCGGAAGGCCTTGTAGCAGGTCTCCATGTCGGTGAGGTTCAGGCCGCTGGTCATGTTGGACAGCGTGGTGAGCACGTTGTTCAGCACGGTGTGCCAGTAATAGAGGACGCGCCGGGGCGTGCCGGTGAAGCGGCTGCCGAAGACGACGTCCGCAACCCCGTCGATGATGGGCTGGATGACGTTGGGGATGTCGCGCGGGTCGTATTCCAGGTCCGCGTCCTGGACGATGATGATGTCACCCGTGGCTTCGGTGAAGCCTCGCCGCAGCGCCGCGCCCTTGCCCTGGTTCTTCTCCTGGAAGAGGACGCGCACCTCGTTGCGGTTGCGCGCTGTACCGCCCAACAGGCCCACTCCCTGCTCCTGAAGCTGGCGTAGGAATTCGCGGCTGCCGTCCTTGGAGCAGTCGTCGATGAGGACGAGCTCCTTCGGGAAGTCGACGGCGACGCAGCGGCGCAGCAGTTCGGCGAGGGTGGGAATCTCGTTGTAGACGGGGATGACGAGTGAGACGAGCATGGCGTTTTGCGGCTGTACCGCATTTTGCGTCATGGGGCGACCTTCTGGCACGGAAGGTGTGGGCCGGGTGGGGCGCGGCGTTCAGCGGAGCGCCGCGGCCCGGAGCGCGTCCATGAGGGCGTCCAGGTCCGTGTCGGTGGTGAGCGGGTTGATGAGGGTGACACGGAGATAGACGCCACGGGGCAGCTTTGTCTGCACCAGGTAGAAATCTCCGCGAGTCACCAGGCGCTCGCGCAGCTTCGTCTGGAGGGTGTCCCACTGCTCGGCGGGGATGTGCGCGGGCGTGTGGCGGAAGCAGAGGATGTTGCACTCGGGCGGCACGGCGACCTCGAAGTCGCTGGCGGCGGCGAGGCGCTGGGCGAAGCGGTGGGCCTGCTCGTAGGACGCCGTCACCGCGTCGGAGAAGAGCCGGGTGCCCAGCACGGCGAGGCAGGCGTACACCTTGAGGGCCATCATCTCCTTGGTGCACTCCAGGGTGCGCAGGCCGATGTCACTCCAGGGGCGCTCCGCGTCGCCGTGGAAGATGTAGCTGGCCTCCTGTGAGAAGGACTCGAAGGAGCGGGCGCCGTCGCGGAAGAGGACGGCCGTCACCAGCGCGGGCATCAGCAGGCCCTTGTGGGCGTCCCAGATGACGGAGTCCGCGCGGTCGATGCCGCGCACCAGGTGCCGGTGGGCGGGGCTGAGCACGGCGGAGGCGCCGTGCGCGCCGTCGACGTGGAACCAGAGGCCATGGCGCTCACAGAAGTCGGCCACGGGTTCCAGTGGGTCGAAGGCACCGGTGGCGGTGGAGCCGGCGCTGGCCACCACGGCGATGGGCTTGCGTCCAGCGCGCGTGGCGGACTCGAGCGCGGCGTCGAGTGCCTCGGGGCGCAGGCGGAAGTGTTCGTCCACGGGGACGGGCGTCACGCCGCCTTCGCCAAAGCCCATGACGCGGGTGGCGCGGGCGAGACTGTAGTGCGTCGTCTGGGCGGCCAGCACGGTGAGGGGCGGGCCGGCGTGGGCGCCGCCGTTCCATGCGTCGTAGCCGGCCTTGGCCTGCCGCGCGGCGAGCAGGGCGGTGAGGTTGCCCAGGGAGCCGCCGGAGGTGAGGACGCCGTCGGTTGTTTCGGGCAGGCCGAGCCGCGCGGCCATCCAGCGCAGGACGTTGCGCTCCATGGCGGTGGAGACGGGGCCCATCTCGTACACGGCCATGCCGTTGTTGAGCAGGGAGGACACCGCGTCGCACAGGGCGGCCAGCGGCACGGGGGCCGTCACCTGGTGTCCCACGTAGCGTGGGTGGTGCAGGTGGTTGGAGCCGGAGAGCACGCGGGCGATGAGGTCTGCGAAGTCGCCCGTGGGCGCTTCGGGGAAGGCCGCGGCGAAGCGGTCCACGTTCACCGCGGGGGCGGCCCAGGGGAGCACGGGACCTTCGGCGCGGGTGGTGCGCGCGAGGTAGTCGGAGAGCGTGTCCATCAGCCGGTGGGATTCACGGCGGAAGGCGTCAGCGTCGTAGGCGGCGGCGATTCGCGCTCGAAAGTCCGTCATGGTGCGGCGGAACGTAACCGTGCCGGTGCGAGGGCGGAATGGTCCCTTCGTCCGTTACCGGGTGTGCGGAGAACCCTTGGTAAGAAGGGGCGAGTGAGCAGGCGGGGTGGCGTGTGGTGGCGGCGCGCACTAAGTCTGGCTCATGGGGCGCGCATGCCGTGTGCCCTGCTCACGTGAGGAGGATGGCCATGGCCGACCCGAAGGTGACGATTACCTACTGTACCGCTTGAGGCTACAGGCCTCGGGCCGCCCGTGCGGCGGCCGCATTGAAGGATGAGCTGGATGTAGAGGCGGAGTTGTTGCCGGGCCCTTCGGGTAGCTACGAGGTCGCCGTGGATGGCAAGGTCGTCATCCGGAAGGCGTCGCTCGCATTCCCCACGGACCACGAGGTGGTGGACGCGGTGGCGAAGGTGCTGGGGCGGTAGCGGGCAGGTTGCCTTGGCCGCTTCGTGCAATGCTGGGCGCGAGTGAGGTGCGGGCCGGCCTCGCGACGCGCCCACTTCGCGCGGACGAGACTCGCCATGGTTGAGCAGGGGAGCTTCAATGTCTGCACTGCGCTGTGCCACGAGAGTCCTGGGCGTTGCTGCTCTTCTTTGGGTCACGACCCTGGCGGCGGCGGAGAAGTCTGTCTTTGCGAAACTGCATCCTGCAATGACTCGCGCCGAGGTCGAGAAGCTCGGGAAAAAGGTCTCCCTGGGGGCCTACCAGGGACATCTCATATCCTCGTTCACGAGCGAAGGTGCGCTTCATCGCGTCGATGCGATGGCCACGCTCCGGCAGGGGAGTTGTCCGGAGGCGCTGGAGAGCGTGCGCCGGTACCTGGAGCAGGATTTCGGCGCGCCACGCAGTCTGAAACCGCATATCCCACTGCGGCATGGTGGGCTGAATCAGCGCTGCCATGACTGGAGGCTCGGTGCCGCGTGGCTGCAGGTCTGCTGCGCTCGGCATGAGCTCAAGAAGGGCCGCCCCCCGTTGATGCACGTATCGGTCACCTATGGAGTCAAAGGCAGGGACCCGCACGTTGCGCATGGAGGCCACGGGGGGGACTCGCTCATCATCCCCTTCGACGGTTTTCACTGACATGCCTCTCACAAGAACGTGAACGGCACCGCTCACGTTCCGAGTCCCTCGCCGTGCGTCCACTCAGCAATCCAAGAAAGGAAGGAAAAATCGAGTGCTACGCGGGGCAGGCGGCCGGGCAACCGGGCGGGAATCAGGCCCCGGTGGACCGCTCCCGGACATGGCCTGGGGCACCCAGCTTTAGGGCACAGGAGGTGACACTCATGGCGTGGCCGACAGTCGCGTCGCCCTACGAGCGGCGCTCCCTCACCAGTGGACTGCGGGTTCGGGACGAAAGCGGGGCGATGCTGGGCTACGTGGCCCTCATTGGCCGCGAGCACCTCTACGCGCGGCGCTGGCCCTTCAGCCGGCAGTGGACGGAGTTCCCGCTGGCCCGCGTGCGGCATGTCTCCCGGGGCTCGGTGTTCCTGGAGGGGCAGATGCCGGGCCGGGTGGTGGCGGCCGACAAGGGCGCACACGCGGAGATTCCCACGCAGACCCTGCCGCTGGCCGAACTGGACGAGGCGTCCACTCCCACCTGAGCCCTTCATCCAGGTGCGGCGCGGCGCGGGGTTTTGTGCTTCAAGGAGGCGCCATGGCCCCTATCGAAGAGCTGTCCCAGAGGGTGTCCGCCGCGTTCGCGGATCGGACGTTGTTGAAGGATGCGGCCCACGTGGCCGCCGTGCGCGAGACGCTGGCGCGGCTGGACTCGGGTGAGCTCCGCGTGGCGGAGAAGGGCGTGGACGGCTGGAAGGTGAACGCCTGGGTGAAGGAGGCCATCCTCCTCTTCTTCGCGGTGTCGGAGATGAAGGTGATGGAGGTGGGGCCCTTCGAATTCTACGACAAGGTGCCGCTGAAGAAGGGCCTGGAGGCGGCGGGCGTGCGCGTGGTGCCCCCGGGCACGGTGCGCTACGGCGCCTTCGTGGAGAAGGGCGCGGTGGTGATGCCGGGCTATGTGAACATCGGCGCGCGCGTGGGCGCGGGCACCATGGTGGACACGTGGGCCACCGTGGGCAGCTGCGCCCAGGTGGGCAAGCACGTCCACCTGTCCGGCGGCGTGGGGCTGGGCGGGGTGCTGGAGCCGCCCTCCGCGACGCCCGTCATCATCGAGGACGGTGCCTTCCTGGGCAGCCGCTCCATCGTCGTGGAGGGCGTGGTGGTGGAGGAGGAGGCGGTGCTGGGCGCCAACGTGGTGCTCACCGCGTCCACGCCCATCATCGACGTCACCGGCCCCGAGGAGCGTGTCTTCAAGGGCCGCGTCCCTGCGCGCAGCGTGGTGATTCCCGGCATGCGGGAGAAGCAGTTCCCGGCCGGCAAGTACATGGTGCCGTGCGCGCTCATCATCGGTCAGCGGACGAAGTCCACCGACCAGAAGACCAGCCTCAATGCGGCGCTGCGCGACTTCGCGGTGGCGGTGTAAAGGCTGAAATCCAGCAGCCCGCGCGCGCCGTAGAAGGCGTGTGACGGCACGGAACGTGACGATGGCGCACCATCTGGACGACATCCTGCCCGAATGGGCACTGGGGATGCTGGAGGCCCCAGTCCGGGCGTCCGTCGAGCAGCACCTCGCGGAGTGCGCGAGGTGCCGCGAGGTGGCGGACCGGCTGGTGTCCACGCACGCGGCGCTGGCGTCGCTGGTGGTGCCGCCGCCCGCGGTGCTGGCGCGGTTGATGGACCAGATGGAAGGTCCGGGGCGGCTTGCCCGCTTCGCGGACCGGGTGGCGGCCTTCTTCGACCTGCCGCGCGAGCGAGCGCTGGCGCTGCTGGACGCCGTGAGCGACCCGGCGGAGTGGATGCCCGGACCGGTGGAGGGCTCGGAGCTGATGCCGGTGGAGACGGGCCCCGCGCGCGAAGGGATGATGGCCGCCATCCTCCGGCTCCACCCGGGGGTGCGCTACCCCCGGCACACGCACCACGGCCGGGAGTGGAACCTGGTGCTGGAGGGCGGCTTCCGCGAGGATGAAGGGCACGAGGTCTGGCCCGGCGAGGAGCTGGAGATGACGGACGGCAGCGCGCATGGCTTCACGGCGCTGACGGAAGGGCCGGCGTGTCTGTGCGCCTCCGTCCTGGAGGGCGTGACGCGCTTCGAGGAAGCGTTCGCGGACGGCTGACGCCCGGCGCTATGGTGGAAGGCGTATGGCTTCCATCGACCTCGCCACGCGGCTGGCTCGCACCACGCTCGAGCTGTGCCGCATCCCCAGTCCCATCACCCAGGAGGGGCCCATCGCCGACCATGTGGAGCGCTGGGCGCTCCAGCACTTCCCGCGGGAAGAGGTGTTCCGGGTCGGCCACACGCTGCTGCTCGGCAAGCTGGAGGATGCGCGCCCCACGGTGGCCCTCATCGGTCACCTGGACACGGTGCCCGCGCACCCCAGCGACGCGGGCCGCGAGGCGCGCATCGAGGGCGAGCGCGTCTTCGGGCTGGGCGCCTCGGACATGAAGGGCGGGCTCGCGGTGATGATGGCGCTCGCGGAGGATTTGCGCCGCGACACGCTGCCCGTGAATCTGGCCTTCCTCTTCTACGAGCGCGAAGAGGGTGCCTACGCCGAAAGCGGCCTCATCCCGCTGTACGAGAAGCGGCCGGACCTGGCGAAGGTGCGGTTCGGCATCGCCATGGAGCCCACCGACAGCGTGGTGCAGGTGGGCTGCGTCGGCTCCATGCAGGTCACCGTGCGCTTCACCGGGCGCAGCGCGCACTCCGCTCGGCCGTGGCAGGGGGAGAACGCCATCCACAAGGCGGGGCCGTTCCTCGCGGAGCTGCTCGGGCGTCAGCGCGTGGAGGTCAACGTCGCCGGCTTCCCGTTCTACGAGGTCATCAACGCCACGCTCGCCAAGGGGGGCCGCGCGCGCAACGTCATCCCCGAGGCCTTCGAGCTGAACCTCAACTACCGCTTCGCGCCGGGCAAGAGCATCGAACAGGCGAAGGCGGACGTGCACGCGCTCGTCGCCGGGCGGGCCGAGGTGGAGTTCACCGATGCGTCGCCCAGCGGCCCGGTGGTGGCGGGCAACCCGCTGTTCCAGAAGTTGATGGCCCTCACCGGCCTGCCCGCGGCCTCCAAGCAGGCTTGGACGGACGTGGCGCGCTTCGGCGAGTGGGGCGTGGATGCCATCAACTTCGGGCCCGGTGAGACGGCCCAGGCGCATCAGGCCAACGAGAGCGCGCCCATCGCGCCGCTCGCGGACGCGTACGAGAAGCTCGCGGCCTTCCTCAAGGGCGCGAGCTGACGAGGACTCGTCGCGGGACATGCCCTCCGGGGCATGACGCCCGCGCGCGGTGCACGTCATTCGTCCGCTGTCGTTCATCTGCGTGCCTTCACCGCACACGCCCTGGCGTGCATGGGCGTACCCTGTCCATGCATCGCCTGCAGTCTTCCCCAACCGGAGCCGACTGAATGACGAACGAGTCCGTCAATCCGCAGCTGACCGACGATGTCTCTCCCTCCCCGGCGGAGGCGGGCATTGCGCCCACGCCGCGGCGCCGCACCGCCACGAAGCGCAAGAGCGCTTCACGGACGGGCAGCACGCGGAAGTCCGTGCGCAAGGCCACCACCAAGCGGGGGACTCCGCGCGCGAAGAAGACGGCGGCACGCGGGAAGACGGCCACCCGCAAGTCCGCTACGCGCAAGTCCGCCACGCGAGCCACCGGCCGCGGCGCGCGCAAGGCCACCACGCGGAAGACGGGGACGGCGGGACGGACCGCCCGCAAGACGGGGACGCGCGTCACCGCGACGAAGCGGACCACCACGCGTGGCGGCGCCCGGAAGTCACCGGCCCGGCGCACGACGCGCCGCTGAGGCGTTCCGCGGTCAATCACTTCAGGGCCATGGGGGCTGGACTCCCATGGCCCTGGGTGTTTTCAGGCGCCGCTCAGCGCTTCAGTCGCAGCAGGAAGACATCGCCGCGCGCGGGGCTCTGGCGTCCGGTGCCGAAGTCAGTCTCGCGGTCCGTGTGGCCGAAGAGGAAGACATCCCCGTCGGGCAGCACGCCCATGGAGGAAATGGCTTCCATGCCATACAGCTCGCCTCTCGGCCGGGGCGGGTCCGACAGGAACATCGTCGTGAGAAGCGACGTGCCCGCCGCGTCGTAGCGCAGGGCCACGGGCTGCGCCGAGCCCATGCCGTCCTTGCCCGCAACGCCGTTCTCGATGCGGTTGTAGGTGAAGCCCGCCACCATCAGCTCTCCGGAGGGCGCCAGAGCGACTGCGTCCACCTGGAGCCCGTCCCCCAGACCCTTGGCCCAGGTCTCCTGGCCTTCCGCCTTGGCGGAGACGATGAAGGGGGTGTCCCGGAACGCATGCCCCGGCACCTGCATGTCACCCCAGCGCACGGTGCCCAGGAAGGGGCCCGCGGCCACCACGGTGCCCTCGCCGTCAATTGCCACGTCGCGCAGGGTGCCGCGTGCCTGGCTCATGGCCTTGGTCCACGTCAGCGAGCCCTGCTGGTAGAGCGCGACGAAGGGACTGCCGCCTTCGGCGGCGCTCACCTGCTGACTGCCGAAGCGCACCGCGCCCTCGTACTGGCCGCCCACCGCCATGCGCCCGGCGCCATCCACCGCCAGCGTCGTGAGCGCCACGCGCCCGCCCCCCTGGGGCTGGCCCACGGACACGGCGGATTCGGCCAGCCCGCCGTGGGCGTATGTCACCACCACCGCGCCAGCGCCAGTGACGCCGTTGCCAAAGTCCGTGCTGCCCGGCGCGTTGAAGGCCACCAGCGTCCGCCCCTGGGTGTCTACCGCCAGGTCCGCCACCGCGAGGCCGGTGCCCACGGGCGTGTTCGTCCACAGGACGTTGCCGTCCGCGTCCATCCGGACCACGAAGGTGCCATCCCCCAGCTTGTGGCTGAGGAGGTCCAGGACGCCCTCCGTGCTGCCGGCGATGACGATGCCGCCCGCCGGGTCCGCGGCGATGCGGCCCCGGACGAACGCGCGCACCTCCAGCGGCGCCTCCGGGGCCCTCACGTCGAAGGCCTTCTGCCAGCGCGGCTCGCCCGTGGGCGCGCGGCGCGTCAGCACCAGCTTCGCCCGGTTATCCGTGGGCTGAAGGCTGTCCAGGTCATCGATGTCATGCAGCGACAACGTGAGGAGGTCGCCGCTGGCATCCACCGCCGCGCCCAGCGCCAGGTCGTCCTGGGGCGTGCCCTCGCGCTGCATCCACAGCGTGCTGCCCGGCCCCGGTGGTGGCAGTGGCGGACGCGGTGGTGGCGGTGGCACGCCGGGTGGCCTCTCTTCCGGAGGTGTCTCCGGAACTTCTTCGGGAGGCGCGACGCAGTCCCCCGTGGGGTCCTCCGTACAGCGCTCCTCGCCAGGACGCTCGCTCGTGCTTTTCCCACCACAGCCCAGCCACAACCCCGCCCCACCCAGAACCGCCGCACTCACGACGGTCCGGACCCATCGCCACGCTGGATGCATGCAGTCCCCCCGCTTCGCCCAGGGGAGGGTCGGCATGCGTGTCTGTGTCAGCAACACCCACTGGGGCGTTTGCCTGCCTGGCCGCCCGGATGCGTGAGGCGGCCTCGCTGACCGTGGGAAATGCCGCCCCGAAGGTGGCACTCCCGTTGCCCCATCAGGGGCCTGGCATTCCATGGCCGTGGCGCCCGAGGTGCCTCAGCGCCAGAAGCCCACGGACAGGCCCACGTTGGTGTAGCGGCGCGCCAGGTCGAAGGAGGCCGTCACGGACCAGTCCTCCCAGTAGCGGAAGACGAACACCTCGAATCCGCCGGTGACGTGGGGGCGCGCGGGCCGCTTGTCGAACGGGGACGGCTCCGCGTACGCGCCGGCCCGCAGCCGAATCATGCCCGGCACCGTGTCATGCTCCACACCGATGCGCGGCGCGAAGGAGGTGCCCTTGCCCACCGTGGCCTCGTCCGCCGTGGACGCGAAGGTGCGCGCGGGCACCGCGTTGTCCACGCTGGAGATGAGGTCCACCTGGGCGCTGATGAGCCAGCGGCCAGCGGGCGCGTCCAGGGGCTCGGCTTCCGGCACCGGCAGCGCGTCTCCCTCCACGAGGAGCTGCCGCCGTGCCGCGGGGGACAGCCGGTTGTAGCGCTCCGAGCCTTCGCCCAGCCGCCAGCTGGCGCCCACCGACAGCACGGCGGGGGACACCACCGCGCCGAAGAGGGTACGCCCCGCCAGCTCCGGGAGCTGGTTCGGCTCGCGCCGCCAGTCTCCCACCACCTCCGGCCGCACCGTCACGCCCATGCGCCAGGGGCGGCCGTGTGGCCGGTACAGGATGTCCACCGCCACGCCCGTGTCGCCGTAGCGCAGGTCCGTGCCTCCGGAGTCCAGCCGGAAGGAGGCCTGCGCCGCGTAGATGCCCAGCGCGAGGATGAAGTCGTCCTGGCCAAAGGACATGGCCCCCGCCAGCACCGACTGCGTGAGCGACACGCGGATGCGCTCACCGGGCCCCGCGCACGCGGCCGTGGCGCAGTAGGACACCACGCTGTTGCGCATCGCGAAGCCGATGCCGAAGCGCTTGTACTGGAGCAGCAGGCCGCCCAGCAGCTGCCGGCTGTCGTGGGACTCGTCGGGCTGCCCGTCGTTGTCCACGTCCCGCTTGCGCGAGCCGGTGAAGGGCAGGTCCAGCCAGGACAGGGTGACGCCCAAATCCCAGTCCTTCTCCAAGGCCGGACCCCGGTGCGCCAGCGAGGCCAGGTTGCTGGGCAGCCCCGCGGCGCCCTCGGCGATGCCCACGTACGCGCCGCCCATCGCCACCATGCGCGCGGAGCCCAGCAGCGCGCCGGGGTTGAGGTACAGCCGCTCCGGGCGAGGCTCCAGCGGAGGGGGCGTCTCCTGCGCCCATGCCGCTGACGTGGCGCCCAGCACCAGCGCGCACCCGAACGCTTTCACCCCCCCGCCACCGCGTCCTGCCGGACGCGCCACCGACCTGGAGGGACTCACCGAGCGCGCGTGGCCTCCGTGAAGAGGCGGTCCGCCTCGGTGGCCAGCGCGGTGTCGCGGGCGGTGAGGCCCCCGGCGTCATGGGTGACGAGCGCCAGTGTCACCTTGCGCCAGCGGATGTCGATGTCCGGGTGGTGGTCCGCCTTCTCCGCCGCCTGCGCCACCTGCTCCACGAAGGCGATGCCGGCGAGGAAGGTGGGGGCCTCGAAGGTGCGGCGAATCATCCCGCCCTCGTGCTTCCACTCGGTGTGCTGCGAGAGGAAGGACTGGAGCGCCTCGGGTGCGAGCAGCGTGGGTTTGGAAGCCATGGCTGCCTTTCTACCCGCTCTCAGGCTTGAGGGAAGACACCCGCCGTCCATCGTCATGGGGTGGACGGCCGCGCGTACACTTTCACGCCGTACAGAATGTTCCAGTGCTCCAGGTGGAAGTAGCGCCCACCGACGAAGGGAGGCTGGCGCCCGTCAGGAGACGGCAGCAGCTCCAGGGTGACGGTGCCCGTCTCCGCGCGCCAGCGGGGCACGGCGTAGGACCTCGATGTGCCCGTGGCCGGCGACACCACGGGGAGTCCGAAGCCCGTCGTCCGCAGACGCCTGGCGCTCTGCAACTGGAAGGAGGAGGTCATCTCCAGGACGCCGTCCAGGCGCAGGCGGCCGCTCGCCGCCGAGTACCGGAGCAGCTCCAGGTTCTGCGTGCCGGAAGCGGCGCGCGCCCACAGCACACCCTCCTCGTGGCCCACGGGCAGTCCGGGGACGCTGTGGCAGGGCTCGTCGGGGACGGGCTGCGGCGCGCCCGCGGCGTCGAGCTGGTAGGGGCAGGCCTCGATGGCCATGGTGGCGGGCGCTGGCGCCTCGGCGATGCGGACCACCAGAAGCCGCTCGCCCGCGCGCATCAGCAGCGAGGGGATGTCATCGCTGAACGTGGCCAGCCGCGAGGGGGGAACGGGGGTGGAGCCCATGGCGCGCAGCCCCTCCTCCTCCGAGAAGGCGTAGCGGTGCAGATGCGTTTCATCCAGCAGCAGCAACTCAGTCGCGGTGGCGAGCCGCGCATGGGGCGGCGCATCGGCGGGCGCGCCCGTGGCGGGGAAGGGCGCATCGGCGGAGGTCGCGAGGGGCCCGTTTCCCATGTCGATATAGCGGCGCACCCGGGCGGCCTCCGTCACCCACACCACGTCGCCGGCCACGACGGCGGGGGCGAAGTAGTCGCCCAGGGGCTGGGGCTCCTGGTCCGGCGTGCGCAGCGCCTGGCTGCCGCACAGCCACGTTCCCGACGACGTCCGGTCCACGCCAGGGCACGCCACCACGGTGGACAAGTCCGCCAGGGGCGCCTGGGCGCTGTGGTCCTCCACCACGTAGAGGGAGGACTGGCGCACGCTGCCCACCGGAGAGAAGGAGACGACGAGGTGGTGGTACCCCGTCTGCTCCGGCGTGAACCGCACGATGGCGGACGCCCCATGCACCATCAGCTCCGCGGTGGCGGGGACCACGCGGTTCTGCGGGTCCCTCACCTCCACGGAGACGGACTGCGCCCGGTCTTCCTGCGAGGCGCCACACCTGCTGAAGACGCCGTGGACGGTGAGCGCCTGCGGCTGGCCCACGCCGACCATCGTGCTGTCGAAGAGGGGGGATGGCGCGTGGTCCTCGCAAGGGCCCATGGGGCACCCCACCCCCGTGCCCACCGCCAGCAGCACCGTCAGCAACCGAAGGACGTGGGGTGCCCGTCTCATGCGCGCTCCACGGCCCGCTTCCACTTGGCCAGGTGCCGCTCGCGGGCATCCGGTTTCATCTTCGGCTTGAACGTCTTCTCCGCCTTCCAGGCGCGGCGGATGGCCTCGGGGCTGTCCCAGATGCCGGCGCCCAGGCCGCCGAGGAAGGCCGCGCCCAGGCTCGTCGTCTCCAGGTTGCGCGGGCGCACCAGCGGCACGCCCAGCACGTCCGCCTGGAATTGCATGAGGAGGTTGTTGGCCGCCGCGCCGCCGTCCGCCTTGAACACGGGGATGTCCCGCCCGCTGTCGCGGCGCATGGCCTCCGCCAGGTCATGAATCTGCAGCGCGATGCCCTCCAGCACCGCGCGCGCCATGTGGGCCACGGTGGTGGAGCGGTCGATGCCGGCGAAGAGGCCGCGCGCCTCGGGCCGCCAGTGTGGCGCGCCCAGTCCGGCCAGCGCGGGCACGAAGACGACGTCCCCGGAGTCCTTCACGCTGGCGGCCAGCGCTTCGATGTCCGGCGCGCGCTTGATGACCTTGAGCCCGTCGCGCATCCACTGCACCGCCGCGCCGGCGATGAAGCTGCTGCCCTCCAGCGCGTACGTGGTGGTGCCGGTGCCGCCCAGCCGCCACGCCACGGTGGTGAGCAGGCCCGCCGACGAGCGCACCGGCTCCGAGCCGGTGTTCATCAGCAGGAAGGCGCCGGTGCCATAGGTGCACTTGGATTCGCCGGGCTCGAAGCACGCCTGGCCGAAGAGCGCGGCCTGCTGGTCTCCCGCCATGCCCGCCACGGGGATGCCGTCCGGCAGGCTGCGCATGCCACGCGTGGTGCCGTACACCTCCGCGGAGCCGCGAATCTGCGGCAGGCACGCGGCCGGGACGGACAGCATGGCGCGCATCTCGTCGCTCCACTGGAGCGTCGTCAAATCCATGAGCAGCGTGCGGCTGGCGTTGGACACGTCGGTGACGTGCGCCGCGCCGCCGGTGAGCTTGTAGACGAGCCAGGTGTCGATGGTGCCGAAGCACACGTCGCCCTTCTCCGCCTTCGCGCGCGCGCCCTTCAGGTGGTCGAACATCCACGTGAGCTTGGTGCCGGAGAAGTACGGGTCCACCACCAGCCCCGTCACCTCGCGCACGCGCGGCTCCACGCCCTGCTCCTTGAGCCGGCGGCACTGCTCGGCGGTGCGGCGGTCCTGCCAGACAATGGCGTGGGACAGCGGCTGTCCGCTGCCGCGCATCCACAGGCCCGTCGTCTCGCGCTGGTTGGTGATGCCGATGGCGGCGATGTCCTTGCCGCGAAGGCCCGCGTCCTTCAGCGCCCGGGCGATACACCATTCACTGCTGGCCCAGATTTCATCCAGGTCGTGCTCCACCCAGGACGGCTTGGGGAAGTGCTGGGTGAACTCCTTGTAGGAGCGGCCGACCACCTGCAGCTTCGTGTCGAGGATGGAGACGTGCGTTCCAGTGGTGCCCTGGTCCAGGGCCAGGACGTACTTCGCCTTCGGCATGGGGTGTGCCCTCCCTATGGTGGATGCCAGCGGGGAGGGACCCTACTCCAGTCGAGGGGCCGGGCAGGCGAGCTTCCTGCCCGGCGGCGCGGCTAGTAGCCGTAGGGGCGCCGGTTACCGAGCACCTTCCGGAGGCCGAACGCGGCCAGCCCGCCCAGGGCGATGCGGCCCAGCGAGCTGCCGAACACGCCGCTCGAGGCCGCCCGGCCGCGGCCGTAACCGCCGTGGCCCCGGCGTCCATACCTGCTCCGGCCACGGTTCCATCCACCGAAGCCCGAGCTGCGACGATTCCCCAAGATGTTGTCCAGTAGCGACATGGTGGCTCCTCTGTTCGTCGATGCGTTGAGAGCCCCCGCCGGGGCGGAGATGCCCCGCGGGCGCGGAGTGCCCTCAAGTTGACGCTTCCCTCCGCCGGGGGCAGCCCTGGCCGAAGGAAGTGCCTCCCGGGCCCCCTGGCAGGCACGGGAGGCAATCAGGCGGTCTGCCTACTTCCCGCTGTAGATACCGATGGCCCCAGGGCGGACGATGGCGCCCGCCGCGTCCCGCTGGGCACTGAAGGCCACCAGCACCTTGCGCGCGTCACCGCTGCCCACCATCTGGATGTCCCAGACGGGCAGGGCGGACAGCCCCCCAAGCGCCGGGTTGTGGCTGACGAAGGCCCCCTCGCCGTGCATGCGCCTCAGGCCCTTGCCCCAGCGGTGGCCAATCCAGAGACTGCCGTCGCGCGAGTCCAGCTCCAGCGAGGAGATGTTGCGGTCGCCGTCGCCCTCCAGCAGGTAGCCCGTCACCAGTCCGGCGTCGCTCATCTTCGCCAGGCCCCACGCGAAGCTGGACACCCAGACGGTGCCATCCGGCATCAGCACCAGGTCGCTCACCAGGTCGTCCTTGCGCTGCGCATGGGTGGGGAACTGGGGCTCGGCCACGGCGTCCGGCCACAGGTCGATGCGGTTGGCGACGTGCTTCTTCTCCTCGCTCTGCTTGCGCGCCATCTCGAAGTTCCATGGCGCGCCGGTGCCTTCGTGGCCCACGGCGTTGGTCATGATTTTGAACCGCGTGGTCCGGATGTGCGTGCCCAGCCAGACGTCGCCGTCGGGCCGCACCGCCACGCCCCAGACGTCTCCGGCGAGCCGGCTGTCCTCGCTGGTGCCGTCGCCCATCGCGATGGCGGGATGGATGTGCTCCATGACGCCGAACTTGCAGCGCTGGCGCTTCTCGCCCCCCGTGTAGACCCACGCGTTGGCGGCGACGACCTCGGCGTTGGCGCACGCCTCGCCGCCCTGGTAGTCGGGCTCACCCCACGCCAGGCCGTGGTTGGACGCGAACCACAGGCTGTTGCGTGCCTTGTCCCAGATGATGCGGTTCACCGAGCAGAGCTTCTCGCGGTGGCCGTAACCGGGCACGGAGTGCGCGGGCGAGTGGATGTCGTAGTGCACCACGCGGAGCGTTCCGTCCGGCTGGAGCTCCACGCGGTCCGCGTCACCGCTCTTGTAGATGGCGGGGTCCTCGAACACGCCGGGGGCCTTGTAGAACTCGCTCTCGCAGTTGGGCCGGCCCTCGTAGCCGACGAAGACGGTGCCCGCGGGGCCACCCGTCACCGAGAGGACCTTGAGGTAGCGCGCTTCGGGCGCTGGGTCCTTGCCCTTCCACGGCGCCCAGGGCTTCAGGCCGTCCGCCAGGGTGTAGCAACGCAGGGCGGTGGCGCCCGGGCGCAGGAGGCACAGGCCGTCCTCGCCGCCCGCGACCCAGATGTTGCCTCCCTCGTCCTGGGTGACACCCAGGACCTCGCGAGGGCCGCCCTCGGCGGTACCCCAGAAGCGCCAGCTCGCGCTGTCAGGAGGAATGGGTTCTCCGCCGCCCACGGGACCGTTCGTGCCCGCGTCGGGCTCCACCGGGGGTGGATCCACGGGCGTCCCCGAGTCCGGGCCCTCTTCGGGCGGCGGCTCCTCGCCTTCGCCCGGTGGTGGCTCTCCGGGCGGCTCGGTGGGGGGTGGTTCGTTCCCTTCGCCAATCCCATCGTCTGTGGACGGCGGCGACTGGAGCTGCTCGCTGCCATGACAGCTCAGCAGCAACGTCAGCCCGAGCACGCCCGCCCACCATCTGCCCTGTCCAAGTCCGCTCATACCTGGGTCCGCCTCCGGCGTCTGTCTTTGGACGCGTCACTTCGCGTCCTGACTCCAGAGGCAAGCAGGGTGCCAGGGGGGAATGTCAGGCAGTGGGGTGGAGCAGGGGAAGGCCGAGGAAGCGGCAGGGCTCCGCGCTGCTCTCACGAGGAACCCGGACGCCTCACCCTCGGGGACGTGCCGTGTGTCCGTTGGCCGCGGAGGACAGGACGCGAGGCCTGCGCACGGGCGGGAGCGCGTCGGGGTCCACGTGGTGCGCCACGCAGCCGGGCCGGAGCCGCTCGAGCTTCAGGGCCTCCTGGTGCCCCAGGCCCGGGTTGCCGTCGAACCAGACCTCTCGCAGGTTCTTGAAGGCGGCCAGGATTTCGACGCCCTCCGCGCCCACGCGGGTCTGCACCAGCCGGAGTCTTGGGACGGCGCCGATGTCCGTCTGCTCCCGCAGCGTGTGCAGCATCGCCGTGTCGACCGCGCCGCCGAGCATCTGGAACTCCTCCGTCGGCGTCAGCGCGCTCAAAATCTCCATGTCCAGGAAGCTCGCGTCCCGCAGCACCAGCTCCCGCAGGTGGCCGTCGTCCCGCGTGTTGAGGCCGTAGACGAGCTCACCCTTCAAGCCCCGGCGCTGGATGCGTCCGTCGGGGAACCAGGACGTGTACTCACCGCCGTCCACGTGCATCTTGGGTTGTCCCGACACGTACCAGCGCCGCTCGGACACCTCGGTGGCGAAGCCGCCCGCGTACTCCACCTCGGAGGTACAGTAGCCGTTGCGCGTGAAGGCATAGGCGATGCCCGTGAAGGGCCGGCCCTGGAAGAGGCGAGGGCCGTAGTCCTCGGGCATCTCCAGCAGCGCGCTGTTCACGCGCAGCCCGCCTTCGGGCAGCGGGAGCCAGTCGGGGGAGGGGCCGGTGATGACACCTTCCGACGCCGCCATCAGCGAATCCAGCGTGCCGTCGTGCCTCAAGGAATACGCCAGGCCCGAGAAGAGCGCCTTGCCGTGTCGCAATCTTCCGTCCACGCCCCGAATCAGAAAGCTCGCTCGCATCCGTTGCATGGTCCGCTCCCGTTCTCACCGGGCACGCGCCGGTGAAGGCCCTGGCACCTGCTTCGTGCCACTGGAGCGGAGGCCCGGGCAATCCAGGCAGGCGGCAAAGCGTTTGCCCAAGCCGTTCGGCGATTCCGGCTGTCTGGAGTTGGCGAACGGGATGCCCCCGGGTTGGAGGCGAGGATGCGCTACCGGATGTTCTGCGTGGTTTGCGCCTCCGGCGTGCCTCGCGCCTGGGACTCCCTGCGCCGAGGCCCCTGCGTGTCCGCGTAGCCCGTCAGCTCCACATACCCGCGCCCCGTGAGGGGCTGGCCCGCGCGCGTCCCCTCCAGTCCAACCGTGCCTTCCCAGTACAGCACGCTGACGGGGAGCTCCTGGTCCGCCAGGCGCGGTGTCACGGTGAGGTCCAGGCCCAGCGAATCCACCTGCATGCGCCAGCGTGACGGGTATTCACCGCCACTGTGTGGGCTCTTCCAGGTGTCCAGCACCGTGAGCTTCATGTCGTCGCGGCCGACGTGCACCGCTTCACCCGTGCCTTCGGGGGGCACCCACAGGCCGGTGCTGAACGCGTCCGGCGAGCCGTCCCGGTGACGGAGCTGGTAGTACATCAGCTCGCTGCCATCGGAGAGCTGGAGCGAGAACCAATCCCAGCCCACCTGGTTCGCGCCGAGCGCGCTGGTGCTCCACTCGCGGTCCATCCAGCTATGGCCCTTCACCGCGTACGTGCGCCCGTCCACCCGCACCGTGCCGTGCGAGGGCATGCGCGTCATGGAGTAGTAGTAGGACGCGTTGCCGCGCTCCGCGCTCTTCTGGCTCAGGCCCCGGTCGCCCTGGAGCACCGGGGGTTTGCCCGGCTCCAGGAGCAGCTCCAATGTCACCGCGTCGGTCCGCGCGCGCAGCCGCATGGGCCAGGTGGACGGGCCCGCGCTGGCCGCCTCCCAGTCCTCCAGCCACACCTTGAAGGGTTGCGCGGTGGCGCCGGACAGTCCCAGCGCCACGCGGCTGAAGCGCTCCGAGGCGTGGAATCCGCCACGGGCCACGTCCGTCACCGCGAAGTGACCCATGTAGACCTGGCTCGCGCCCCAGGCGGAGTCACGCGGCGTGGCCTCGGGGGCCAGCGCGTTGCGGAACAGGGTGAACTGGTAGCCGAAGGCGCGCCCGTCCTCCGTCTCCAGGTTGCCGGTCCAGTACCACCACTCCGTGCGGTACTCCGGATGCGGGCCGTGGTCCTCGGGGAAGTGGAAGTCCCGAGGCTCCTCCGCGCGCGCGTAGCCCTCCGTGCTGCCGCTCATGGCGCTGGCCACGGTCAGCGTGCCGCCCTGGCGCAGCGCGGGCAGTGGTGGCTCGCGGGTGATGGCCACCACCGCCGCCGCCAGCCCCACCAACACCACCGCCGTTCCCACGACGAGTCCCCGGCCGTTGCTCATGTGTCACTCCTCCCGCAGCGCCAGCGCGGGATGGGCGCGCGCCATCTTCCAGGCGGGGTAGAGGCCCGCCAGCGCCGCCGCCACCAGCGCCAGCACCACGGCCTGCACCAGTGTCTGGGGCGTCAGGGCCAGTTGCAGCGTCCAGCCGAAGGAACGCTGGTTGATGACGTGCACCAGCACGTAGGCCAGCCCCACGCCCAACGGCACGGAGAACAGTCCCGCCAGCAGTCCCAGCAGTCCCGTCTGCAGGGACACCAGTCCCCAGAGTTGCTCCGGCGTCAGGCCGGTGGCGCGCAGCACGGCGAACTCGCGTGCCCGCTCCAGTTGCAGCGCCATCAGCGCGCTCAGCACGCCCACGAAGGCCACGCCAATGGCGAGCAGCCGCAGCACCTGCGTAATCGTGAAGGTGCGGTCGAAGACGTCCAGGGACGCCTGCCGCAGGGAGCGGTTGGCGCGCACCAGCAGCGCCTGGGCGTCTCCGGCGCGCTCGCGCACCGAGGCCACCAGCGCATCCACGTCCTGGCCGGGCGCCGCGTACAGCGCCACGCCGCTGATGCCCCGGTCGTCGAACCAGTGCTCGTAGGTGGTGCGTGGCATCAGCAGCGTGCCCACGTCGGAGCCGTAGTCGAAGTACACACCCACCACGCGGAAGTCGCGGGGGCCCTTGTCCGTGGCCAGTCGCACGGTGTCCCCCAGGTCCACGCCCCGGTGGAAGCCGAAGGGCTCCGAGACGAGAATCGTGTCGGGCGAGGACTCCAGCTCGCGCCACGCCGTCTCCGCGTCGCCCTGCTTGAAGGTGTAGGGGCGCACCGGCGTGCGCGAGAAGTCGACGGCCATCAGGTCCGTGGGCACACCGTCCACGCGCACGTTCGCCACGCGAAGGGTGCTGCTGCCCGCGACGCCCGGCGTGGCGCGCAGCGTCTCCGCCAGACCGGGGAGCAGCGTCGCGCCTCCGCGCCGCGCCACGAGCGAGGGCGGCGAGATGAACACGTCCGCCTGGAGCGAGGTGTCCAGCCACGACACCACCGTGCCCCGGAAGCTGGACACCATGAGGCCCACGCCCACCGTGGTGGCCACCGCCACCATCAGCGCCGCCAGCGCCACGGACGTGCGGCTGAGGCTGGTGTGCACACCCCGCGCGGCCATGCGCCCCAGCAGGCCAAAGGCCATGCCCAGCGGTCGTGCCGCCAGCGAGGACACCGTCTGCGTGGCCCAGGGCACCAGCAGCGCCGCGCCCAGCAGCACCGAGAAGAGGCCGCCATACGCGGGAAGCAGCGCCTGGGTGGGCCACCGCAGCAGCACGGTGCCCGCGGCCAGCACCCCGAGGCCCAGCAGCGCCAGCCGGGGCGCCCGTCCGCGTGACACGTCCTCCAGCGTGGACCTGCGCATCGTCGTCACCGGCGGCGAACGCGCGGCCTCCCACGCGGGCACCAGCGCGGCCAGCAGCGTGGCGCCCAGTCCCAGCGCCAGCCCCTTGAACAGGGTGAAGGGCTCCAGCGCCAGCCGCCGCACGCTCACCACGAAATACAAATCATTGAGCGTCTGGGTGACGAGCTCCACCAGCCCTCGCGCCAGCAACACGCCCAGCAGCAAGCCCGCCACGGTCCCCACCGCGCCCAGTACGGCCGCTTCGCCCAGCACCAGCGCGAAGAGCTCGCGCCGGGTGATGCCCACCGCGCGCAGGCGGCCCAGCAGCCCGCGCCGCTGCACCACGGAGAACGTCATGGTGTTGTAGATGAGGAACATCCCCACCACGAGCGCCAGCAGCGACAGCGCGGTGAGGTTGGTGCGGAAGGCCCGCGTCATCTGCTCCACCGTGCCTGCTCGCGCGGCGGCGCGCACCAGCTCCAGGCCTTGCGGCAGCGTGGCCGCCACGGCGCGTTCCTGCGCGTCGCCGCCGGTCAGCCGCAGGTCCACGCGCGTCAGCCGGCCGGTGTGCCCCAGCAGCTCCTGCGCGGTGGACACGTCGGTGAGCACCAGGGCCTCCAGGGCGCGCGCGGTGTCCTCGTCCGCGGGCTCCAGCAGCCCCACCACGCGCAGCGGCTTCTCCAATCCCTCCAGGCGCACCGGCAGCGTGTCGCCGGTGGACAGGCCCAGGGCACGCGCGGCGCGGGCGCTCAGCATCACCGCGCCCGGCTCGGTGAGCAGCGCGCTCACGTTCCCCACCGCCTCGTCCCGGGCGTAGTCGCGGAAAGGCCCTTCCGCGAAGGGGTCCACGCCCAGCACGGTGAGCGTGCGCTTGTCGCCTACCGCCGCCTGGACATAGCCCTCCACCACGGGCGCGGCCACGGGGGCGCCGGGGCGCACGCGCAGCGCCTGGTACACCGCCTCCGGCACGCCCGTGGAGCCGCCCAGGAGCTGGTGCGTGGCGCGTCCGGCCACCGCGTCCGTGGAGCGCTCGAAGGCGCGCAGGGCGCTGCCGCTGGCCAGGTCGATGGACACCACCACCGCCACGCCCAGCGCGATGCCCAGCAGCGACAGGGCCGTCAGCCACGGGTGGCGGCCCAGGTGGCGCAGGCTGGAGCGGACCAGCAGCCCCTTCACAGCGCCTCCTTCACCGCGCGGAGGGGCGTGTGCTCCACCTCCACCAGCCGGCCGCCCTCCATCGTCAGGACGCGGTGCGCGCGAGCCACCAGGCCGGGCTCGTGGGTGACGACGAGCGCGCAGGTGTTGCCCTTCCGGGTCAGCGCCTCCAGCAGGTCCAGCACCTGCCGTCCCGTGGCCTCGTCGAGGTTGCCGGTGGGCTCATCCGCCAGCAGCAGCGGTGGCTCATGGGCCAGCGCGCGGGCCACCGCGACGCGCTGCTGCTCGCCGCCGGACAGCCGGTCCGGGAAGCTGCTGGCGCGAGCGCCGAGCCCCACCTGTTCGAGGAGCGCCTGTGCCCGCGCACTGGCCTCCGCGCCGCCATGGCCGTTGAGCTCCAGCGGCAGCCGCACGTTCTCCTCCACCGTCAGCGTGGGGAGCAGGTTGAAGGCCTGGAAGATGAAGCCGATGCGCTCGCGCCGCAGCAGCGTGCGCTCGCGCTCATTCATCCGTCCCAGGTCGCGGCCATCCACGCGGACCTCGCCCTGACTGGCCAGGTCGATGCCGCTGATGAGGTTGAGCAGCGTGGACTTGCCCGAGCCGCTGCGCCCCAGCAGCACCACGAACTCGCCTCGGCGCAAGGAGAGCCGCACGCCGGAGAGCACCTCGCGCGTGGTGTCGCCCTCGGCATAGGCCTTCGTGACGTCGCGCAGTTCGACCAGGGGAGGGGAGTCGGGCGGAGACATGGGGGCTTCTCCATACACGGATGCCCTGTCCGTCGCTCGACCTTCAGCGCATGCCCGCACCCCACTCAGGCGCCAGCGGCGGGCGACGCGGACTCCCACCACGAGGCGCTCCGCTGCTGCGCCAGGAAGTCTCCGACCTCCGCCGCCAGCAAGGGCCCCGCCGTGTCCCGAGGGATGATGTGATACCCCTGCCGCAGCGACAGGACGCGCACCGAAGGCGCCGCGGTGAGGCGCCGTGCGAGCCACCGCCCGCCCTCCGGGTCCACGACGTGGTCCTGCTCCGCCACCGCCACCAGGGTGGGGCAGCGCACGCGGGCCGCGTCCCGGATGGCCAGCGCCTGCAACGTGCACAAGTCCCGCAGCCGGGCCACGGGAAAGGCGGGCAGCACGGGCGCTTCCGCCAGCGCCTCCGGGTCCGAGATGTCGGTGCCCGTCTTCGCCACCCACGGACGCGTCCACTCCAGGACGGGCGTGCGCGCCAGTTGCCGGACCAGGAACATGCGCGGCCCCCGGAAGCGCACGGCAGGCGCCATCAGCGTCAGCGCGCGTATCTCCTCCGGATGCCGCGCGGCCAGCTCGAGCGCCAGCAGCGCGCCCATGGACAGGCCCGCCACGAACACGCTCCGGTGGCCCCGGAGCGCGTGCAGGGCATGCTCCGCCGCCGCCAACCAGTCACGCCAGGTGACGTCGAGCAGGGCCTGTGGGGTGGTGCCATGGCCGGGCAGGCGCGGCGCCACCACGCGCAGGCCACGGACCGCCAGGGCCTCGCCCAGGGGGCGCACGTCCCAGGGGCTCCCCGTGAAGCCATGCAGGAGCAGGCACACCTCCTGGCCCCGGCCCAACTCGAAGGGCGCCGTCTTTCGCGGGTCCAGGGGGGCGGCTTCTGGGAGCGGGCTCACGCCGTGACACTGGCCACGCGCGAGCGCAGGCGCTATGCCCCCTGCCTCATGGCGGACACTCCGAAGCCCCCGGACATGCAGTTGCAGATTCAGATGGACGAAGACGTGGCCAATGGTCAGTACGTCAACATGGCCCTGGTGAACCACTCCGACACCGAGTTCACCCTGGACTTCATCTACGTCCAGCCCCAGCAGCCCAAGGCCCGGGTGCGTTCGCGCATCATCACCAACCCCAAGCACATGAAGCGCCTGGTGGCGGCGATGCAGGACAACATCCAACGCTACGAGGCGAAGTTCGGCCCCATCGCGATTCCAGAGGAAGACGGCGGCATGCACTGAGCGCCGTTTTCGCCAGGGAAAACCCGCACGTCGCGTGTTTCCATGGGCGCTTCGCTGGCCTTCGGGGCCGGTGACGCGCAGACTCGGGGTCATGGTGCTGAGATTCCTGGTCCCCTTGCTCGTATCGCTCTACGCCTCTTCCGCCGCGGCCCAGTGCCTGGGGGATGGCGTGCAGCTCTTCCCCACACCGGGCTCCATCATCCCCACCAACTCCCGCTTCCTGCTGGAAGGCGTCGGGACGGCGCGCCCCCAGGTGGCCGCGCTGGTGGGGAAGAAGCTGCGGCTGGTGTCGGACAGCCACGTCGTCGAGGTGGCGGTGCAGCGCGGCTGGGAGAGCAGCCTGGGCCGCGTCACCGTCATCCTCAAGCCCGCCGGGGCCATGGAGGCGGACAAGCGCTACACGCTGCGCGTGGATGAGGTGCTGCCCAACGTGGCGCTCCTCAACGGCCGGGGCACCATGCTGCCCGAGTGGCGCACGGGCAAGGGGCCGGACAAGCAGGCCCCTCGCTGGCTCAAGCGGCCCGCCGTCTCCGAGGGCTTCCTTCGCCGCACCGCGCAGGGCACCGCCCGCTTCGTGCGGCTCAACCTGTCGCTGAAGGAGGACAGCCCGGCGTACCTGGTGGTGAAGCTGGAGCCGCGCCGTCCTGGCCCCAGCGTGCAGCAGTACGTGGTGCCGGTGAGCAACAACACCGCCTTCATCGGCCATGAGGCCTGCAGCGGCACCTTCGCCATGGAGGACGGCCGCAGCTACCGGGCCCGCATCCAGGCCTTCGACGCGGCGGGGCAGATGGCGCCGTCCGTCCCGCCCGTGGACTTCGAGGCCCCGGACGAATACTCGATGCAGCAGTAGTGCGCGGGAGTTCTCCGCGGGACCGGGAAGTTGGTGTAGGCCTGACGCGGGCGCCCCCGCGCGCCGAGCCTTCGGGAGAGCGAATGACGACGGTGGACGTTGAGAGCCTCAAGGAGCGGATGACGGGCTTCATCCGGTCGCTGCAGGACGACATCTGCGGCGGCCTGGAGCGGCTGGACGGCTCGGCGCGTTTCCGCGAGGACTCCTGGACCCGGCCGGGCGGCGGCGGTGGACGCAGCCGGGTGCTGGAGGACGGCGTCGTGCTGGAGAAGGCCGGCGTCAACACGTCCGTGGTGTACGGCGAACTGGAGGAACAGTTCGCGCAGAAGCTGCAGGGCGAAGGCCGCCACTTCTGGGCGGGTGGCATCTCCCTGGTGCTGCACCCGCGCAACCCGCATGTGCCCACCGTGCACGCCAACTACCGCTTCATCCAGCAGGGCGGGAAGGCGTGGTTCGGCGGCGGCGCGGACCTGACGCCCTACTACCTCTATGAAGAGGACGCGGCGCACTTCCACCGCGTGCACCAGGCCGCCTGTGACAAGCACGACGCGGGCTACTACCCGCGCTTCAAGAGCGCCTGTGACAAGTACTTCTACCTGCGCCACCGCGAGGAGACGCGCGGGGTGGGCGGCATCTTCTTCGAGAACATGGGCGGGGAGCTGGAGAAGGAGTTCGCCTTCGTCCAGGACTGCGGCCGGGCCTTCCTGGACGCGTACCTGCCCATCGCCGAGCGGCGCAAGGCCACGCCGGTGACGGAGGGGCAGCGCTTCTGGCAGGAGGTGCGGCGCGGGCGCTACGTGGAGTTCAACCTCGTCTATGACCGGGGCACCGTCTTCGGCCTGGAGACGCGCGGGCGCACCGAGTCCATCCTCATGTCCCTGCCGCCGCAGGTCCGCTGGCGCTACGACTACCACCCCGAACCCGGCACGCCGGAGGCGCGGCTGGTGGAGGTGCTGCGCCAGCCACGCGACTGGGCGAGAGGAGGCTGAGATGGGTTTGAATGAGTCGGACTGGAATGCGCCGGTACGGAAGAGGCGGGCCCACCCCATCCTCATCGTCGTCGTGCTCGCGGTGACCGCGGGCCACTTGCTGATGACGCAGTGTTCGGAAAAGTCCCCCGCCACACAGGCGGCGCTCCCCAGCGACGCGGAGGCCCGCGTCAACGTGCTCTCGCTGTGTGACGCCGTCCAGGCCTACCGCGACGAGCACGGCGTCTACGTCACCGCGGGCCCCACGCCGAAGGAGGTCCCACGCGGCGGCAGGGCCGTGGCTTTCCCCAAGGACGAAACCTTTCACCGGCTGGGTTTCGAGCCCGACGGAAAGGTCCGCTTCCAGTACCAGGTGGTGGTGCAGGAGAGTCCCGTGGGCGAGCCGGAGGTGTCCTGCATCGCGCGGGGTGACTTCGACGGCGACGGGCTGAACTCCCTCTACCGCGTTCGTCTGGATGCCAACGGAATGACGACGCCCATCGAGGTGGAGCGCGAGGGCGAATAGTCCGTCGCGCAACCCCGCGCTTCCGTCCGCCGAAAATCAGGAAGCCGGGACCCCCCAAGCCAGAATGAGGCATTGCCCATGCCCTCCTTCCGCATCCCCAACGTGATTGACCGCGCCCTCCGCTCGCTGGGGGGCGGTGGTGGCGCCAGACGCCCCGAAGGTCGGGGTGCGCCGGGGCCTCGGCTCCAGGACTGGGGCCCGTCGGTGCAGCCGCCCCGGCCAGGGGACAACTTCCGTCCGCGATTGCCGCCGCCCCTGCACCCACCCATGGGCGGCCAGGAGCGCGCGCCGGTGAAGTCGGTGGCGGAGCTGGTGCCACCGGGCCTGGAGGACACGCCGGGGCAGGAGGCATTGGGGCAGCGCTTCGGGGCGGACGCGGCGCTGCTGGCCTCGCATCTGTCGCCTCCCCAGGTGTCGGGCTCGGAGCGGGCCACGCGGCTGTGGGCGTTCTACACGGCCTATGCCACGGCGGCGGCGCGGCACCCGCCGGAGCCCGAGGCGCGCCAGGCCTTCCGCGAGGCGCTGGAGGGGCAGGGCTTCGCCGAGCTGCGGGACGCGCACACCGGCGAGGACGGCGTGACGCGGGGCCTGTGGGTGATGGAAGCCCGCACCCCCGCCGAAGCCCGGACGCGCGCCGCCGAGGTGCGGCTGGAGCCGCCTCCCGAGGTGCGCCACTCCGAGGAAGCCGCAGCCCGGCCGGCCGAGCAGCCGCTTGTCCAGGCGGCCGGTGCCCGCGCGGCCACGGCCTTTCACGGCCCGGTCATGCCCGCGCTGCGTCCGCGCGACGAGGCCGCTTCATCGGATGACGCGCAGCAAGCCGGGGATGCCCCGCGCCGACGGGGAACGGACCGCCGCCTGGGCGCGCGGATGCTGTGGAACGTGCTGCACCGCTTTCGCGCGGGGCCGGACGACGGGGCGGTGGCGGAGGGGCAGTGGGACCGGCTGACGTTCGGCGCACTGCTGGTGCTGCTGGCCATCGCGCTGGCCGTGACGGCGCTCGTCAGCCTCTAGGCTCGTCGGCCCGTCGGCGGCGCCTTCGCCGGCGCGAATCTCCTTGGATTGTGTCCGCTTGTGCTAGGTTGCCGCACCTACTTGGCAACCGACGACCTCACTCTCGTCAAGCGCGTCCGGACCGGCGACCAGCGCGCTTTCAAACTCCTCGTCGAGCGTTACCAGCGCAAGGTGTACGCCGTTGCGTTGGGCATGCTGAAGGACAAGGAGGAAGCGATGGACGTCTCCCAGGAGGCGTTCGTCAAGGTCTACAAGTACCTGGACCACTTCAAGGGCGACTCGTCCTTCTACACGTGGCTCTACCGCATCACCGTCAACATCTGCATCGACGTCATCCGCAAGCGTGGCGGGGGCGGCGAGGCCGTGGAGTTCGACGAGAGCCAGACCATGGACCTGTCCGAGGCCCGAATCGGCGCCCTGGGCAGCCGGCTGGGCACCAATCCCCAGAAGAGCGCCCTGCGCCGCGAACTGGCGGAGAAGATCCAGGAGGCCCTGGCCACGGTGCCGGAGAAGCACCGGGCCATCCTCTTGCTGCGGGAAATCGAGGGCATGTCCTACGACGACCTCGCACGCACCCTGGACATCCCCAAGGGCACGGTGATGAGCCGGCTTTTCCATGCCCGGGCCAAGGTCCAGAAAATCCTCAGTGAATACCTGGAGTTGGACGAAGCGAAGAGCGGCGTGGGCAGTGAGTGAGGGGGCCTCGAATATCTGAGGGACCTGCCCGTCCCAATTTTCGCAGCCCCTTCCAGCAAGCAGGTGGAACCAATGGCCGGTAATCCCGCGTGTGAGCGTTTCGTACCCATGCTGTCCCCGTACGTCGACGGAGAGCTGAGCTCCGGCGAGCGCGTCAACGTGGAGCGGCACCTGGCGGCCTGCCGGGACTGCACCGGGCGGGCGGCGGACCTGCGCGCGGAGTCCGGGCTGCTGCGAGTGGGCCTGGACATGGCCGTGGACGACGTGGACTTCAAGGACTTCACCCAGCGCGTCATGGCGCGGGTGACGCCGGACAAGCCGCCCCTCATGGAGCGGCTGAAGCTGGCAGTGTCCGAAATGTTCCTCTACCAGCGCACCGCGATGATTTCGTCGCTGGCCACCGCGGCCGTGCTGGTACTGGTGGGAGTACCCCTGCTGACGAGCGACCGGGCGCCGGTGGGGTACGCCTCCGAGCGCATGACGGTGAAGTCCATCCAGCCCTACCGCAACGCCCAGGTGGCGCCGGTGGTGATGGAGACGGACAATGGGGGCACCATCATCTGGCTGGTGGACGAGGACTCGGACGTCCTGTCTCCCGGCGCGGAGAAGGGTGAGCGGCAGGACCAGACAGGTGTCGGTCAGCCAGACGCAAGCGGGCGCAACGTCCCCGCGCGCCCGGCCCCCGACGCCCCCAGGCCGTCGGGAGGTTCCTTGTGAGAAGACACGTGTCGTCGGGCCGGATGCTGTGGGCGCTGCTGGGGCTGGGCCTGCTGCTGCCCATGGCCGCCAGCGCACAAGACGCGAAAGTCCAGGTCCAGGTCGAGGTGGTGCTCGCCTCGAAGAAGGGCACCGAGGTCGACCCGCCCGAGCTGGAGAAGATGAAGGAGCAGTTCCAGAAGCAGAACTTCAGCTTCACCTCGTTCAAGCGCCTCTCGAATGAGGTGCTGACGGTGAGCGCGAAGAGCGCCTCCGAGGTGAAGCTGCCCAACGGCGCCAACGCGACGTTGCAGCTGCAGGGCATCAAGGACGGCACGGCCACGGTGCGCGTGGCCATTCCCCGTCAGCCCACGCTGGACGTGGAGCTGGGCCGCCAGGGCGCCGTCTACCAGAAGGCCGGCAAGTACGTGGGCGGGGAACTCATCCTCGTGCTCTCCCCTCCCGCGCGGTAGTTCCCCCAGCGCCGCCTCAGGCGGCGCGGGCTTCCCCGTCCTCTTCCAGGACGATGATTTCCAGGTCCTCTTCCATCTCCAGGGGGAGGACTTCGGCGGTGGCGGTGTGCGCCTGGAGGCCCGGTGCGGGGGCCTCGGCGTGCTCCCGCTCCAGGTTGACGCGCAGCCCGTCGAACATGGTGTCGAACGCTGCGTAGATGCGGTCCACCATGGCCAGGGCGTCCGCGCGCACCTCCGGGGACAGCTGCATGGCCTCCAGCTCCGCCGCCAGCTCCTGTTCGAACATGGCGTGCTGCGCTTCGGCCTGCATGTGGTGGTCGGAGAAGTACTTCAGCCGGTCGTCCGCGCCCTGCGCCGCGCTGATGATGGCGGTGCGGCTGAAGAAGACATGGCTGGTGGACTCCAGCGCCCACAGCAGGACGATGCGCAGCCGGTCATCCACCGGGCGGTACACCTCGCTGATGATGGCGTAGGCCGCGTCACGCGTCTTCACGTGCGCGCGGCCGTACATGCTGCCGATGCTCAGCGAGCCGCCCGTGAGCGCGGAGATGTCGTCCTCGAACCACTGGTCATGCCCGCCCTCCTCGGCATGGTGCCGCGTGGCCAGCGCCTTGAGGTGCGCGTCCTGGATGAAGTGTGCGTTGAGGCGCAGCACGTCCTGGAACGTCATCACCCAGAAGGTCAGGCGCGGCGCGAAGGCCATCACCTGTTCAATGGGGCGGTCCATCCGCATGTCGGAGAAGAAGGGGTGCGCTGCGAAGCGCGCCTCGCGCACGGCGATGTGTTGGAGCACTTCCTTCATGATGGACCTCCCTGGGGTGTCTGGTGATGCGCCGCCCCCGGCCCGCTGGCGGGTCTCCGCTACCAATTGATGCTGTACGTGCAGGCGCTGTCGCCGCGCCGCCGGCAACTCTTGGCCTCATGTTCAATACGCACCCAAAGCGAATCCTTGGGACGGAACCGGTCGCCAATGGCTTCGATGAGCCCCAGGTCCAAGTCACACGGATAGGGGTTGTCACACACCATGCGAGCGTTTCGCTTATCCACCGGCTCGAAGCGGTAGCCGCCGATGGCGCCCTTGCCGCGGTGGTTCATCCGGTACGCCATGTCCACCGCGCGCAGCCCCTTCTCCAGCGTGTCGATGTCTGGCGGGAAGTGCGCGCTGTCTGGAATCTTCCGGCCAATGGTCCTCACCGTGCTGGGACCAATCTTGTCGAACACCAGCCGGAACGACTTCAGCAGGGCGGGCATGGGGTACCAGGCATCCGCCTTCAGTGGCGCGATGCCGTTCTCCCCCAGGATGCGCAACGCGCGTGACTGGGCGAGCTCCATGCCGTTGACGATGGCGAGAATCGACTGGCCGATGACTTCGATGCCCTGGAACGACATGGGCTGAAGGGTTGGTGCGGTGGCGCTGATGGGAGTCTTCAATTCCATACGGGTTACGCCCTCGTGAGGAGTGACACGTATTGAAGCGGCTTTTTCCTATATTTTCAAATAGACTTACATGTCTGTAATTTTCCGGAAGATTCGATATGGGATTCCCCGTGGCGCAATAACGACCCGCGCGGTCGGTATGAAGTCAGGTGACCTGGGTTTCGCTGTGAGTGGGCGTGTGCTCACGCGGCGCGCGGGAGCGAGCAGCCGTGGGCCGCGTGGGGCGGGATGCCCCAGCGGGGCAACCTGCCCCGGCGGAGCGCCCCGGCGGCCGGACGCCGTCATCCGGCGGCAGGGAAGAACTTCCGTCGGAAGCCTGCCGGGACAGGGCTGAAAAAAAGTCAGAAGTCCGGTCCCTGGGGCGGGGGGGCAGGCAGCCGGCCTTCGAAAAATCGCGGGGTTGGCGCTCGGCACGCCGGTTGCTGAAGGAAGCAGCACAAGCAACCCTCTCACCCTTGGAGACGAAATCATGGCGAAGACTCAGAAGCGTGGACAGGTCATCCGTCGTGAGGCCCAGCAGATGAAGGTGTCGGCAGCGAGCGCGGTGAAGGGGGCTGGCCGGGGCGCCCGCCAGGTGCAGGTGACGCTGGGCGACCTCATCGCGGCGGCCTTCGACACGGTGGGCGGCGAGGTGAAGAAGGTGGCGCAGGTGATGTCCTCCAAGGACATGGCGGTCGCCACGGGCAAGCACATCGTCTTCGTCGGCTGACACACGCCAATCCGGGGCGTGTGCGGTGCAGGAGGACCTGGCGGTGGCGCCAGGTGAGGGCGGCCGAGGCGGGGACGGGAAGGGACGCACCTGTGAGACGCATCATCAGTCCCGGACGGAATTGCTGGACGGTGGAGGAGGCGAGCGACGCGGGCGTGCTGGTGGACGCGCGCGACTACTACCGGGAGCTGTACCGGGCCGCGCAGAAGGCCCGTCGTTACATCGCGATTACCGGCTGGCAGTTCGACAGCGACGTGGCGCTGCTGCGAGGCGAGGACCTTCGCGAGGCGCGCGGCGAGTCACGGCTGCTGCCGATGCTGGACGAGCTGTGCCGGGCCAACCCGGAGCTGCGCGTCTACGTGCTGGCGTGGGACTTCAGCCTGCTGCTCGCCATGGAGCGCGAGTGGATGCAGCGGCTCATCTTCAATTGGACGGCGAACGGGCAGGTGTGCTTCCGCTTCGACGCCTCCAGTCCGTTGTATGGCGCGCATCACCAGAAGGTGGTCGTCATCGACGGCGCGCTGGCCTTCACCGGCGGCATGGATGTCTGTGATTGCCGGTGGGATGACCGGGAGCACCGGGTGCACTCGGAGCTGCGCTGTGACAGCGGGAGGGATCCGCACGGCCCCTACCATGACGTGCAGTCCGTGCTGACGGGGCCGGTGGTGGACCGCCTGGCGGAGTTGTTCGAGGCGCGCTGGGCGCACTCGGGCGGCGGTGAGCTGCGGCTGCCCAGGGTGTCTCGGGATGACGTGGACTTCACGCCGAGCCTGCCAGCGCCGCCGGGGCCGGTGGCCATCAGCCGCACCTTCGGCAAGACGCTCCTCCCGCCGCAGCCCGCGGTGCAGGAGGTGGCCATGCTGTATCTGGACGCCATCGCTTCGGCCGAGCGCTTCATCTACATCGAAAACCAGTACTTCTCCTCGCGGGCCATCTTCCAGGCGCTGGTGAAGCGCATGCGGTCCTCCTGGCGGGGACGGCTGCAGATTGTCCTGGTGCTGCCGCGGCAGCCGGAGGCGCTGCGCGAACAGCTGGCCATGGGCATCGCCCAGGTGCGGTTGCTGCGCACGCTGGAGCGCGTGGCGCACGAGACGGGACATGCCTTTGGCGTGTACTGCTCCGCGGGACACGACGCGCGCACCGGCGAGGACATCTACACGTACATCCACTCGAAGGTGATGGTGGTGGATGACCGCTTCCTCACGCTGGGCTCCGCGAACACCACCAACCGCAGCCTCGGGTTGGATTCGGAGCTGAACCTGAGCTGGGAGGCGGAGGCGCCGAACGACGCGACGGCGCGCGCCATCCGCCGCATCCGCGTGTCGCTGATGGCCGAGCACGCGGGGCTGGAGGGCATGGCGGCCCTGCGCCTGCTGGCGGCCGCGGACAGCGGACTGGTGGAGTGGCTGGACGACGTGGCCGTCATGGGGCTGCGGCGCCTGCGCGTCCACCCGATGTCGACGGTGTTCGACCAGAGCCCGCTGCTCAAGTCGCTGGAGCCCGAGGAGCTCATCATCGACCCGGAGCAGTCGGTGCTGGACGAGTCCCTCTTCGAGGCGCTCCACCGCGCCGAGGACGGGCTGTTCGCCTCCGGTGTCCGCCTGCTGTCGCGCTGGCTGGTGGGCACGGGCACCGAGCGCCCGCACCGCGCCATCCTTCCCTGCGCGCAGGACGAAGGGTAGCCGCGCGCGGAGGCGGGAGGCGGCCAAGGGTCTGCCCGCTCGCCTGCCTTGGGACGGGCCCGAAGGCACGGGCACGGCCGGCGGGTTGTCCCTGTCGCGCGGGACGCCACCTTGTCGAGAGCACAACTTCTCTCACGCAAGGGGATTCACCATGAAGCTTCCTCTCATGGCCGCAGTGGCTGCGCTGGCCTTCTGGGGTTGTTCGAGCAACTCGGCGAACACGCGCGCGGATGACAGCGCCATCGGTGGTTCGGGCACGGAGACGACGGCGCCCGAGTCCGTGGACACGTCTTCTGAGTGGGATGACCGCAGCGCGGGTGAGGCCGCGGACGTGACGAAGAACGAGCGCCGGGACAGGCAGGACGCGCCCACCGTCTACGACGGCGAGGCCACCGGTGGCAGTGGCCCCGGCATGGGCGCGGGCACTTCGGTGACGACGCCGGAGGGCGAGAAGTACGACGTGCAGGACGGCCCGCTCCTGGGTGGCCAGCAGAGTGAAGAGGCCCGCAAGGATGGCGTGGGCGGCTCCGGCAACATCCAGCGCGAGCCGGTGGACGGGAAGTCCGACGTCAAGGAGCTCGACGCCAGCGACGTCGAGACGCGGGAAGTGGAAGCCGACGAGGTTGAAGTCGACGGCAACCGTTGATGCGCGTGAAGGTCGCGCGTCGCCCGCTGGCGCCAGGCGGGGGCGCGTGTACCGACGGTCCGCAGTGGCACCCACACGCGGATGCAGTCACCTGCTTCGTCTCGCGCCATGGACAGGTAGAGTCGGGGGACGATGACTGGCGCCCCCCTCTTCGCTCTACTCGCCCTGGTGTCCACGCAGTACGACGGCAGCTCTACCGTGGAGGAGGTCTCTTCGGAGGAGGAGGTCTCCTCGACATCGCGGAGGGAAGGTGCCCCCGTCTCCGCCGCGCGGCTGGATGAGCCCGCGCCTCCGGGCAGTGCCCACACGGGCGGCGTGGGCTTCGGCTTCAGCGGCCAGTTGGAGGTGGGTGGCCTGAGCCTTCCCTCGGGGCCTCGCGGCGGGGGGCAGGACTTCTTTGCGCGCATCTACCCCTCGCTGGGGCTGACGCACGGGGAGACCTTCGTGCTGCGGCTGGGGGCGAACCTGCGGCTGCGGGTCGTGGACGAAGCGCCCACGACCACGGAGGACTACAGCGGCGGCCTGCGCCGTGAGGACTGGGATGAGCTGAGTGACTTCGGGCAGGTGGTGCGCATGCTGCGCATCGGCCAGGAGGGTCGCCCCTTCTTCCTCCGCGTTGAGCCTTTCTCCGAAGAGACGCTGGGCCGCGGCTATCTCGTGGGCCGCTACAGCAACGTGCTGGCGCCGGACTATCACCCCGCGGGTGGCTCGCTCACCTTCGTGAAGGGCGCGGTCCGCGCGGAGATTCTGGCCAGTGACGTGCTCGCCGCGCGCATCTTCGCGGGCGAGGCGCTGCTGGACATCGGCCGCATGGCCAGTGACGACGCCAATCGTTTCGACCGCTACCTCATCCGGCTGTCCGCGGCGCATGACGCGGGCCGCGCGGGCGGCACTTCGCCCGACCTCACCCTGGCGTCAGTGGGCGGAGACGTTGCCCTGTACAAGGGTGAGCGCCTGCGCGCGTGGGCCCTGCTGGGCGGCGGCGCGCGCTTCACGCGGGCCTACACGCCGGCCTTCGGCGGATTGCTGGGCGTGGCCTTGGAAGGACAGATGGCCAGTGGCACGCAGGTGAGCGTGACGGTCCAGGGCCGCAAGCAGGGGGGCCGCTTCCGCTTCGGCATGTTCGGTCCTGACTACGAGCTGGGCCGCTTCTCCGGCGTCGGTCTGTCGGAGACGCCCATCGCGGACGAGGTGCTCCCGTCGGGCTTCGCTGGCTACGTGGAGCTGAGCGTCGCGAAGGGGAATCCCAACGAGCTGCTCCTGCTGGGCAGCGTGGCGGCGCAGTACTTCGGCTTTGGCAGGACGGACACGGATGTGTCCGCTGGCTTCGAGCTGCCGGGCGGCAGGACGCGGGCGCTGGCGCGCGTGGTGCTGACGGGCCTGGGAGACAGGCCGCGTTACTCGGCGGGCGTGGAGCTGCGGCAGCGCATCGTCAACCACGTCTATGCCTGGGGCTCCGGCGGAACCGTTCATTTCCCTCAACCGGACGGTACGCTCGTGCGAGGTGTCACCGCGGGCGCTGGCGTCGGCGTGGACTTCCAGCGCTGAACGGCAGTGACTCGAGCGGCGAGTGGGCCTTCAGGGGCCTGCCGCCGCTGTCTTTTTGTCCGGCTTGACTACGGTTGTAGTCAGTCGTACCTTCCTCGTGACTACAGTTGTCGTCACGGGGCGGTCCATGAAGAAGCCGGTGGGAGAGCAGGAGCTGTTGGTGCTGCGGTACGTGGCCGAACACGGTCCGGCGACCGTGGGCGAAGTGGCCGAGCGCTTCGGCGAGGCGCAGGGGCTGGCGCGCTCCACCATCCTCACCGTCATGGAGCGGCTGCGGCTCAAGGGCTACCTGACGCGGCGCAAGGTGGAGGGCGTGTTCCAGTACGCCTCACCCGTGCCGGCCTCGGAGCTGCTGCGGGACGTGGTGGGGGACTTCGTGCAGCGCTCGCTGTCGGGCTCGCTGTCGCCGTTCGCCGCGTACCTGTCCGAGGCGGAGGACGTGTCCGACGAGGACCTGGCGCAGCTCCAGGACGTCGTGGCGCGGCTGCGCTCGAAGAAGCGGAAGGGATAGCGACATGGGCACGGACTGGCTGTCGCACGTAGGGGCGTGGGCGTCGTCGGGTCTGTGGCGGGCGTCGTGGCAGGGGGCGCTTTGCGCCGTGCTGGTGTGGGCGGTGGCGAGGGCGTGGCCGAAGCTGCCGGCGTCGCTGCGCGCGGGGCTCTGGTGGCTGGTGGCGCTGAAGTTCGTGGTGGCGCTGGGGTGGCTGCCTTCCCTCGCGTTGCCGGTGCTGCCCGCGTCGGTGGCTGCTGGCGTGGCGCGGGTGGAGGCCTGGTGGGGCGGGAGCTCCGCGTGGGAGGCGGTGCCTCGCGTCTCGGAGGCTGTGGCGGTGGACGCTCAGCGACACGTGTCTCCGGGGGAGGGCTTTGACTCCGAGAGGCCCGTGGCCGAAGCGGCAACCCACGGGCCCGTGCTCTCTCCGCAGCGGGATGGCTCATCGTGGGAGCGCACGGCCTTCGCGACGTCCGGGGCGGAGGCTGCGCGGCGTGGCGCCCTTCAGACCGGTGCTGTCGATGCGGGCACGGTGGCCGAGCCCGATGGTTCCTTTCCGTGGGGCCGCGCCATGGTGGGGCTGCTTCTGGCGGTGTGGGGAGCCGGCGTGCTGTGGCAGGTGTATGGCCATGTGAAGGGCGGGCTCGCGGTGCGTCGCCTTCGCCAGTCCGCACGTCCGTTGGTTCACCCGGGATTGGAAGCGGAGGTGCGGGCGCTGTCCGCTGCCGCGGGACTGCGGCGCGTGCCGGGACTCCTTGTCTCCGAATCGGTGGCCAGCCCGCTGGCCACGGGACTGCTGGCTCCAGTCGTGGTGCTGCCCGGGAGGGCGGTGCGACGGTTGCCCGTGGCGGCCCTGCGCATGGCGCTGGCGCACGAGCTGGCGCACCTGCGTCGCGGTGACTTGTGGCTCGGCTGGGTGCCGGCGCTGGCGGAGTCGCTCTTCTTCTTCCATCCGCTCGCGCGGCGGGCGGCTCGCGAGTACGCGCTGGCCCGTGAGGAGGCGTGTGATGCCGAGGCCATCCGGCTCACGGATGCGGAGCTCGCGGACTACGGCGAGCTGATTCTCGCTTTTGGAATCGCCAGAACTCCCGGCACGGCTGCTGCGCTGGGGGCGTCCTCTCACGTTGATGCGTTGCACAGGAGGTTGAGCATGCTGGAGCACGTCGATGCCGTTCCCCCTCGAATCCGGCGCCTGTTGAGGGTGGCGCTCTCCGCCATGGGTGTTGCTGCGCTGGTGCCCTTCCAGGTCGTCGCACGGGAAGCGAGTGGTGCACCTCGCCTGGCGCCCGAGTCGGCGGCGTCTGGACAGAGTGGCACCGCGTCGTCGAAGCCTGCGTCCACCGCGGCCCAGAACGCGCCCATACCGGGCACACAATCTGCGTCCCCGGTTGCCAAGAGCGCGCCGTCACCGAGTGCTCGGCCCTCGACGGCACCCGCATCCGCGCCGGAGGCCCGGCCCGCCCCCGCTGCGACCCCGTCGGACGCACAGGCTGAGCGCACCGTCATCAAGCAGGGCGTGGTCGTGTCGTACTCCACGGGCGTGATGACCTCCGAGCCTCCTCCGGTGCCGCCCGCTCCGCCCGCGTCACCCGGCTCCGCTCCGGTGCCGCCCGTCCCGCCCAGCGTTGCTCTATCGCCATCCGTTCCCAGAACGCCGCCGGCGCCTGCTGCTCCGCGTCTCGCCGTCGTCACGCAGCGGCACATCGTGGGGGGCACGTCGCACATCGCGGCCGTTCCGCCGACTCCTCCGTCTCCACCCTCGCCGCCTGCGCCGCCCGCGCCGCCCGCGCCCGGCGACCCGGACCGCGGTTACGTGCTGCTGACGGACGGCATGGCGATGATGAACGGCAGCACTGTCGACCTGGAGCTGGCGCGCACCTTCAAGCAGAAGGACAAGGAGCTCCTGTTCGTCCGCCGCAAGGGCGAGGCGTTCATCATCCGCGACGCGGCCACGCTGAAGTCCATTCGCGAAGCGCACTCCGTCACCCGCGAGCTGGGCGAGGCGCAACGCGCGCTGGGAGCGAAGCAGGGCGCCCTGGGGCAGCAGCAGGCGATGCTCGGCCAGAAGCAGGCCACCCTGGGCCACGAGCAGGGCGGGCTGGGACGCAAGCTGGGCGACCTGGCCTACAAGCAGTCAATGCTCCACCTGGAGGAGTCGCGTCTGGACACCCTGCCCGAAGCCGAGCGCGAGCGCCGCCGCTCCGAGCTGAAGAAGCAGGAGCGCGAGCAGGAAGAGGGAATGAAGGCCCTGGAGATGAAGATGGCGGGCCTGGCTGAGAAGCAGTCCGTCCTGAGCAAGGAGCAGCACCAGCTCAGCGAGAAGCAGCACGCCCTGCACCTGGAGCAGTCCAAGTTGAGCGAGCAGCACCAGTCCCGCGCGAAGGAAGCGGAGGCGAAGGTGCAGGACCTCATCGACGAGGCGCTGCGCAAGGGCCTGGGCCAGCCGATGCCCACCTGAGACGCTCGGGGGCTCGAGGGGCTGGGGAGCGCGTCAGCCATGCGCTCCCCAGGGTGGGTCCTCGGTACCTCCCGCCGGAATGGCAGGCAGCGCCCTCGCACTTCGAGGCGAAGGCGGATGCCGCTGCGAGTATGGGCCGTGCTCGGTCCCGCGGGCGCGGACCGCACGGGCAAGTGGCTCCGTGAACTGCCGGGACTCGACACCCCGTGGTAGATGCTGATGCATGGCTTCGACGCATGCTCAGGAAGGGGGTCGCTTCCTTCAAGTGGGACAGACCCAGGACGCGGTGAAGAGCTTCCAGAAGGGGCTCTCCATTGATCCGAATGACGTGGATTGCCTCCTGGGCCTGGTCCGTGTGCACCTGAGCACCGGCGCGGCGGCGGATGCGGAGGCCGCCGTGCTCCGCCTGCTGAAGGCGAAGCCGGACCACACGGAGGGGCAGGCGCACCTCGCCATGCTGCGCGCCCAGGCGGGCAACCCGGAGGCGCTGGAGTCCCTCAAGGCGCTGGCCGCCGCCCCCACCGCGGGCTACTTCGAGCGCTTCAACCTGGGCTCGCTGCTGTTCGAGCGCGGGGACCTGGCGGGAGCGCGCGCCGCCTTCGAGTCCGTGCTCCAGATTTCCCCCAGCAGCACCCACGTCCACTTCGAACTGGGGCGCATCCGTCTTCAGCAGAACGAGCCGGATGGCGCGGTGTCGCACTTCCTGCGGGCCGCCGAGGGCGCGCCACAGGAGGCCATGCCGCTGCTGATGTTGTCGCGAGCCCATTCCGCATGCGGCCAGCTGGGGCTGGCCATCCAGGCCGCCACGCAGGCGCTGGAGAAGGCGCGGGGTGGGCTCCAGCGCGCGGTGCTGGAGGACCTCTTCAGACTGTACCTGTCCGCCGGCAGCTCGGATGGCGCCAAGCGCGTGGCTCAGGAGTTGCGCAAGCTGGACCCTTCCAGCATCACCTATCTCTACCTGCTCGGCCTGGCGACGATGAGCGCTGGCGCCTTCGCTGAGGCCAAGGACGTCTTCGCGGAGGTGCTACGGCAGGCGCCCGGAAGCTGGCAGGCCCAGCACGCGCTGGCGCAGATGCACCTCGCCCTGGGCGAGCGCGCCGAGGCGGTGACGCTGCTGGAGGCGGCCGTGGCCACGGTGCCGACGGACCCCGGCCCCACCAACGACCTCGCGGTGGTGCTGATGCAGGACAACGGGCACTCGCGGGTCGCGGCGTTGCTTGCGCCCGTGCTGGGCGCGCACCCGAATGACGCGGGCACGCACCTCAACATGGCCCTGGGGACCTTCCCCGCGGACAAGGAGCTCTCAGCGCGCCACGCGAAGCAGGCGCTGTCGCTGGGCGCCGAGGACGTGCGCGCGCGGGCCGAGCAGTTGTTGAAGCAGCTCGGCGCCTGATGTACCGGCAGGAGGGCGTCAGCCCTCCTCATGCGGCTCGAAGTACATGCGCGGGAGGATGGGTTCGCGCGCGACGTTGACGGGCAGGGTGATGCGCCCGCGCCCGCGCGAGCCCCTGGCTGCCTGGAACAGCGTGCCGAGCTCCGCTTCGAGCGCTGTCGAAACGGTGTGTCGGAGCGCAGCCCCTTTCTCAATCCGCTCACGGCTCCCAATTCATGGACAGGTGCGGCGCACCGCCGCGTCACCGGAAAGGATTGGAGATGAGCACCTCGAAGAACATGCCCGTGGCTCTCATCACGGGGGGGAGCCGTGGACTGGGGCGGAACATGGCGCTCAAGCTGGCGGCCCGGGGCACCGGCATCATCCTGACGTACCGCACCGGCGCGGATGAAGCGGCGGCGGTCGTGAAGCAGATTGAAGCAGCAGGCGGCAAGGCGGTGGCGCTCCCGCTCGATGTGGGGGACACGCGGGGCTTCGGCGCCTTCGTGGACGCGGTGCGGACGGAGCTGGGCCGTCACTTCGGGCGCGAGCGGCTGGACTTCCTGGTGAACAACGCGGGCATGGGCATCCAAGTCAGCTTCGCGGAGACGACCGAGGCCCAGTTCGATGCGCTGATGAACGTCCACCTCAAGGGGGCGTTCTTCCTCACGCAGCGGCTGTTGCCGGTGCTGGCGGATGGGGGGCGCATCCTGAACATCTCCTCCGGGCTCGCGCGCTTCACCTTCCCTGGCCACGCCGCCTATGCGGCCATGAAGGCGGGCGTGGAGGCGCTCACCCGGTACCTCGCGAAGGAGCTGGGACCTCGGAGGATTTCCGTCAACGTGCTCGCGCCGGGCGCGACCGCGACGGACTTCGGGGGCGGCGTCGTCCGTGACAACCCGGAGCTGAACAAGACGCTGGCCGCCCAGGTTGCGCTCGGCCGTGTGGGTCAGCCCGACGACATCGGGGATGCGGCCGCCATGCTGCTGTCGCCGGAGAGCGCGTGGGTGACGGGCCAGCGCATCGAGGCCTCGGGCGGGATGATGCTCTGACGGCGCGTGCTCCAGCGTCCTTGGGCAAGGCTGGAGCGCTGAAGGCCCGTGCTCAGCGCTTCAGGCGGAGGATGACGTCCTTGTCCGGGCCGCAGTCACCGCGTCCGTCGCAGTTGCTGGTGGTGACGTAGAGGTGGCCATCCGGCCCCATGATGACCTCGCGCAGCCGGCCGTAGGTGTTGCGCAGGTACACTTCGTGCCTGGTGACGCGGCTCGAATCCGGCGCGAACTCCACGCGTTGGAGGTGGCGTGAGCCCAGCGTGCCGATGAGCAGCGAGCCCTTCCATTCGGGGATGGCCGTTCCGGTGTAGATGGCGGCGCCGCCGGGGGGCATGGCGTCCTTGTAGGTGATGGACGGTGTGATTTGCCCCTCGCGCGTCTCGCACGAGTAGATGCCGGGCCAGCCCAGGTTGTCACCGCGGTGGGCGACGCTGACCTCGTCGTGTCCCCGGCGCAGCGTCTCGCCGCTGGGGCCGTGGTCCACGATGTACAGCGTGGAGGCGTCGCGCCAGTCGAAGGCCTGGAGGTTGCGGATGCCGGTGAGGAACGCGGGCGAGCCAGGGATGGGATTGTCCTGAGGCACCGCTCCCTCCGGCGTGAGGCGCAGCAGCTTTCCGGCCGGGTCGTTCGCGTTCTGCGAGCGGTCCGGGTCTCTCGCGTCGCCCGTGCCCGCGTACAACATGCCATCCGAGCCGAAGCGCAGGCGCCCACCGTCGTGATACTTGGCGGAGGCGATGCCGCCGAAGATGACGCGCTCGTGCGTCGCCGTGGTGTGGTCCTCCGACAGCGTCCACCGCTCGATGCGGTTCTCCTCGGGGCCGCCCGCGTCCGTGGTGACGTAGATGTAGAACTGGCGGTTGTTCGCGAAGTCCGGGTGGGCCGCGATGCCGAGCAGGCCGCCCTCCGCGGCGTCCGTGACGGGCACCGTCGCCACGGGCCGCGGCTGGAGGACGCCGTCCTTGAGCAGGCGGATACGGCCCGGGCGCTCGGTGACGAGCGCGTCGCCTCCGGGGAGCCACGCGATGCCCCACGGCGTCTCCAGGCCCCGCGCCACCACCTCGACGTTGAAGGGCACGGTGCCGTCGGCGCCCCAGCCTTTCTCTACGAGGATGCAGTCCTGGGGAGACGCGGTGCCTTGCGCCTGGCTCTTGCGGCAGGCGGAGGCGGACAGGGCGAGCACCACGAGAGCGGGGAGGAGCGTCAAAGAGGCGCGCATGCGTGGATTAATGTCCGCGAGCGCGTGGATGCGCCAGCCTCCCGGGGCACGGAGCGTCCAGGGACGGACGCGCGTGCCGGGCTGCTTGCTCGAGACCTGGAGGCAGGCCCGGCGTCAGTGGTCCGCGTAGCGTTTCTCGCCGGCCTCCACGCGCGTGGCGAGCCGGTTGCCGCGCGGAGGCAGCGGGCAGGTGGCGAACTTCGTGAATGCGCAGGGCGGATTGTAGGCCCGGTTGAAGTCGAGCACGACGCGCCCGTCGGTGGGCATGTCCGCGGAGAGGAAGCGGCCCGCGCCGTAGGTCGCGTCGCGGTTGGTCTCATCCGCGAAGATGATGAAGAGCTTGCCCGAGCCGTCCTCCACGGGCGTCAGCCGGTGCTCCTTGCCCGCCACCGTGAACACGAGCGTGCCGGGGGCCTTCATCTCGTCGATGGTTCCCAGCACGTTGGGGACCTGCAGCATTCGAGGCGTCTGCGCGGGCTCGAAGCGCGCCTCGATGCGCCAGTCGTTGCTCGCCGGGTACGTGGGGATGCCCTGGAACTGCTTGCGCGTCGCCGCGCCGGAGTCCCTCACGCGGACGCCCAGCTTGTCGCCTCGGAGGATGAGCTGGAAGCGGACGTTGCCGAGCTTGAGCACGTCCGGCGTGCCCTGCTCGTCCGACTGGAGCGCGCCGCCCGTGAAGGGCTGGCCGTTGCGGGTGAAGGTGAGGCCGGGCGCCGGCTGGAAGCGCGCGGTGTTGCCCTGCCGCGTGAAGGTGCCCAGCTTCGCGGGCGCGCCCGCGGGGAAGTCCAGGTCGCTCTCGGGCGCGGAGCCCGCTGTCTGCTCGCCTTCCTTGAGCCAGAACAGGCCCACGAGGGTGAGCCAGCCGTCCTCCGCCTGGAGTCGCTGGACGCGCTGCTCGTGCCAGGCGCGGGTGGACGTCTGCAAGTCATCGGCGGTGGGCGCGGTGGTCTGGGACATGTTCTGGGGGGCTGGCGAGGCTTGGAGGGCGAGAGACAGGGCCAGGGCGATGGGCGTCATGTCGGGGCCTCGGGGGAGGGAAGCCCCTGTCTAACAGGGCGGCGGGCCAGGCGCAGGGCTCACAGTTGCAGGGGACCGGGCTCCGTGCGAAGGCGGACGCTGCCCGTGCACCTCGACCTTCAGCCCGCACCGCCGGCCGGTGCCTTCCGCAAGCTCGCCCTGGGGACATGGCGTTCGCCGGGAGACCCCAGCGCCTATGCGGCGGTGGAGGTGCGCATGGAGCGAGCGGTGGCCTTCCTCGACGCCTTCCGCGCCCGGACGGGACAGCGCCTCACGGTGACGCACCTGGTGGCCAAGGCCGCCGCGGATGCGCTGCGCCGCCATCCCGAAGCGAATGTCCTGATGCGCTGGAATCGCCCCTGGCGGCGCAAGGAGGTCGGCGTCTGCGTGTTGGTGGTGCAGCCCGCGGAGACGGGGCGCGCGGACCTGACGACGGCCACGGTGCATCGCGCGGACTCGCTGTCATTGGGGGCTTTCGCGGAGACGATGGCCTCGCGCATCGCAGCGGTCCGAGCGCGCCGGGATGCCGTCATCGAGCGTGGCAAGCGGCGCTCCTCGCTCATCCCTGGCTTCCTGATGGGATTGGCGCTGCGGATGTTGTCCTTCGTCTGGTTCACGTTGAACGTGGACCTGCGCCGGGTGGGCATGCCGTGGGACCCGTTCGGCTCGGTGGCGGTGACGAGTCTGGGCTCGTTGGGGCTGGAGCGGGGCTATGTGGCCCTGGTGCCGTACACGCGCGTGCCCTTCCTGCTGGCACCGGGCGCGGTGCGGACGGAGCCCGTGGTGGATGCGGGCGCGCTGGTGCCTGGGCTGGTGATGACGCTCACTTGCACCTGGGACGCCCGGCTCATTGGCGTGGAGGACGCCGCGCGTGTCTTGCGCGACATCGGCGCCGCGCTGGAGGATCCGGAGGGGACGTGGGGCTTGGCTTCGCCAGACGGGCGCGGGGCTGCGAGTGGTGCGGAGGTGGGGTAGCATCGGGCCGCTGCTTCGAAAGGGGCCTTCATGTCCGTGGATACGAACCGCCGTGTCATTGCTTCGCGCCCCGTGGGGCGCGCGCTCGGTGGGCAGGACCGCTTCGAGAAGGAGGCGCTGGAAGGGCCCGCGGAAGGCGGCCTCGCGCTGGCGCGGCGGCAGCGGATGGCGGGCGGGACGCTGCGGGCGGGGGAGGAGAGCCCGTTCGCCGCGAAGCTGCGGAAGCTCGCGGGCGGCGCTTCGGATGACGAGCGTTGAATCCGCTTGAGCCTCACGCCGCGTGAGGCCGTACCCATCTCATCACGCCACACTGCCGTGGCGGGATGAGGTGTGAATCATGTTCGAGAAGCACTACACGCCGGAGCAGCTCCAGCAGTTGAAGGCCCGCCGCGAGGCACTGGGCGAGGAAGCCATCCGCCAGGTCGAGGCCGAGTGGCCCCAACTCATCGCTCGCGTCCGCGCGGAGATGGACCAGGGCACGGACCCCACGAGCGAGCCGGTGCGCTCGCTGGCCATTCGCTGGCGGGAGCTGCTGAAGGCGTTCACGGGGGGCGACCCTGGCATCGAAGGGGCGCTGAATGCGACGCATCAGCAGGAGCCCGAGGTCGCGGCGAAGCACGGATTGGACCCCGCACTCTTCGCGTACATCGGCAAGGCGATGGCCAGTCTGGAGGGGCAGGCGTAGCCGTGGTGAGGCTGCTTGCTTCATCGTCTTCGCTGGATTCAGTCACGGTGCTCCATGCGCGTCCCTGGGGCCCTGTGTCACCGAACGCGAGGCGTGGATGCCATGAAGGTCTATCTGGATGACGAACGGGCCACTCCCGACGGCTGGGTGCGTGTGTGGTGGCCCGAAGAGGCGATTTCGCTGCTGGCGTCCGGGCAGGTGACGGAGCTGAGCCTGGACCACGACCTGGGCGACGACACGCATGGCACCGGATACGACGTCTTGCTGTGGTTGGAAGAGGCCGTGGCGACCCGTGGCTTCGTGCCGCCACGGGTCCAGGTGCATTCGGCCAACAGCTCCGCGCGACAGAAGATGACGCTGGCCATCGCCCGCATCGAGCGCTTCGCCCAGGATGGGCAGGGTGGTTGAGCTCGTCCCCAGGTGAAGGGGCGGGGCTTCAGCGCCTGCGGCCGGGATAGGCCCGAATCTGGGTGGCGTAGGTGTCACCATCCGCGATGTAGTTGAACGCGGCCTGCACGGGGGTGCCCTCGGAGAGTTGCTGCGGTGAGACGCGCTTGCCGTTGGCGCTGATGCGGGTGGTGTTGGTTACAAAGAGGTTGAAGGTGTCTCCGGACTCCGCGTCGCGGACCACGACGTGGTCCTTTCCGACGGAGGCCACCCGCCCTTGCATGACGACGCTGGCCAGCACCGTGGAGCCCGTGTCCGCGTCAGGCGCCGTGGCCTGCGTCCCTGCGCCTCCCGTCCCCGTACCCTCGCGCCGCAATGTGTTCACCTCGGCTTCGAGCCGCTGGACCTGGTCGCGAAGCCGCGCGACCTCTTGCTCGAGGTTCTCGGGTCGCGCGCCGCTGGCTTCCTGAGTCTCTGCTGCACCGCCGCTGACCGCGCCGCCCGTGGGCGCGCCAGCCGGTGTTTCACTGCCACCTGTCGAACTGCCCGGGCTCGTCGCAGAGGGCTGGGGGCCCATCGTGTCGCTGCCGGCAGCGCCACCCGTCGCGGAGCCTGTCGTCATGCCGCTGCCGCCGGTCGCCGTACCGCCGACACCGGAGCTGGAGCCGGTCGTCATGCCGCTACCGGTCGCCGTACCGCCGACATCGGAGCTGGAGCCGGTCGACACGCCGCTGCCGGTCGCCATACCGCCGACATCGGAGCCTGTCGACACGCCGCTGCCGCCGGTTGCCGTACCGCCGACATCGGAGCCGGAGCCGGTCGTCATGCCGCTGCCGGTCGCCGTACCGCCGACATCGGAGTCTGTCGACACGCCGCTGCCGGTCGCCGTACCGCCGACATCGGAGCTGGTGCCTGTCGTCATGCCGCCGCCGGTCGCTGTACCGCCGACATCGGAGCTGGAGCCGGTCGTCATGCCGCTGCCGGTCGCCGTACCGCTGACGCCGGAGTTCGAGCCTGCCGTGTGCGTGCTGCCGCTGGTCGTGCCCGTTCCACCGGTGCCACTCATGCCTGACCCACCTGTGCCGGTCGTGCTAGTGGAAGGAACGTTCAGTCCAGTTCCCCAGGTGCCGTCGGCGGCGTTCGTGGATGTGTCAGGTAGTCCGCTGCCGCCAATACCCGGTGGTGGGGTGTACCCGCGTGTCGCGCCCGCCGGTGGCGCGGCAACGGGCTCCGCGCCAGTGTTGGTCTCAATCGTGTCCATTGAGTTTCTTCCCGAATCGCCGGGAGCCGTTTGCGGCGGAGGCGAGAAGTTGCCTGGTTCATAGGCGTCCTGTGGTTGGACGATGCCCGGCGCTCCGCCAGACGCCGCGCCTCCGGCCGAGCCACTGCCTGCTGATTGGGCGAGACCGGCCGACGACGTGAGGAGGCTGAAGGTCAGGGCGGCATGGGTGATGGCGCGTCGCATGGTCGGTTCCTTTCCCTTTGCCTCGCAAAGGTGAGGTCCGGGAGCGAGGCGGCAAGCGCGGGACCAGGCGAACAGCCAGGAGGATGGCCGCATGTAGGGATCGTCGGCGTCAGGAATCCACTGTCGAGTCCACCCGACGGGCTTCTCAGCGCCGGGGACATGACGGCTCACGAGCGGGGGAACTCAGCGCCGGTGGCGACGTGCACACTGCTTCAGCCTCAGCCGCACTGACGACGCCAGCGTCGGACAGGTGTCCCAGCAGCCTGTCTCGCCGCTGTCGAACTCGGTCTGGAGCGCAGCCGGCGTCGCGAGGGTTCTCGGCAATGGCGAGGAGCAACGCTGCGTCTGTCGCATCGAGCCGTACCCACTCCTTGCGCAGCAGCACGGGTGCGGCGGCATGTGCGCCGATTAGGTCACGACCCAACCAGAGGTGCCTCGCTTCGAACGCAAGCAACTCCTCCGCGGTCCAATTTCGGGTGAGCCAGATGGTCAGGGCAAGTGTTTCAAAGACGCGTATCCGCCTTTCGCCTGCTCCTTCCTGAATGCGTGACCACGTGTGAGCAACACTGCCGGCAAGCCTGAACCCGTGAGGCATGGTGCCGCGCATTCCTCCGACCGTGGGGCGACTCAGCGTGACCTTCATCAGGGTGAAGAGGAGGGTGGTCGGCCAGACCGGTTGTACGCGAAGCGCCGACGTGTGTTCGCTCTGCGCCCACCGCACCTGATTCCAGGATGCCGGGGGCGATGGGCCTTCCACCTTCAGGGGAAGGGAGGGCACCCGCGCGAGCATGGCCTGGTAGACGCACTCCACAGTGGCCAGCGGCACCACAAGCCCGAGGCTCAACAGCCACAACATCACCTTGAAAGCCCGTCTCCAGCGCATGGCCCAGGCGCCTGAGCAACCTTCAGGCCAGCGATGCCACCCGTGAGCACCGCTGCCTCTGTCCTGGCCGCATTCCCATGGGGACTCCGGCGCCCAAACGAATGAGCGCGTGGCGAGCCCGGCCCTGGACGGGCTTCAGAGCTTGCTGTTCGGAAATGTCGGGACATTTCGCCGCTCAAAAGTCCCGACATTTCCGAACAGCAGCCGGCACCCTCGGCCGGAGGAGGTCTGCCTCAGAAGGCGTAGCGAACCCCGAGGCGGAGCTGTCGTGGCGTCTGGTACCGCAAGGGCAGCAACGTCTCCTCACGGAGGACAGTTTGTGCATTGAGCACATTGAACGCGTCGATGCTCATCGTCACGATGTGCTGGTCGGCAGTGCCGTAGCGCGCGCTCAGCTGGGCATCGATGGTGTGCACCCACGGCGTCCGCGTGCTGGCCGCTTCGCGCGGTGCCCCAGCCGCGCCCAGGTAGGCGAGGCCCGCGTTGAGCGTGAGCCTCCGCGTGAGCGTGAACTCCTTGGATGCAAAGGCCTTGAAGACATGGGGCCGGTCCGCTGCGAGCAATCGCGACTGTGACAGCGGCCGTCCGCCATCAGTGCCGAAGGGGCCTGTGTAGTTCCCATGGAGCCGAGACCATGTGTAACGGAGCTGGGCCTGCCAGCCGTCCCAGAAGCTGCGGCCAAGCTCCACCGTGACGGCATCGTAGGTGCGCGTTGCCTTCGGCAAGCTGGCAGCAGGGCCCGCGCCGGGATTGACGATGAGGAACCCGCCCGCACCGTCGTCCGCAATGGTCGCGAGCGCAGCATCCAGGCGGCGGCGCGTGTAGGTCACACCCGCCTTCGCGAACAGCGAGAGCTCATGCTCCGCGCCCGCCACGAACTCGGAAGACGACGTCGGGCCGAGCCGCGAAGCGATGCGCGCGTCCGGCGTGAGCAACCCCAGGGGAACCATCCCCTGATACTTCGCGGCGTGCGCGAACAGCTTCATCCGGCCGTTCCCACCGGGGTCGAAGACGAGCCCGAATCGCGGTGAGAGCTGGTGATGCGTCATGTTCCCACGCACGTCCGCATCGAGGACCTGTGCGTCGTAGCGAAGACCTCCATTCAGCGTGAGCCGGTCGCTCAAGGTCCAGCGGTCCTGCACGAACCCGCTCAAGTGGCTGCTGGTGATGTCGGCGGTCTGCGATGGGCGTTGGACGACATGTTCGAGCTCCAGGCCCGTTGCCAGCGCATGGTGTCCCAGGGCCTTCAGCCAATAGGAAGCCTGCGTCTTCGCTTGGAATCGGTCCGTGTCGACGCTCGACGGGCCAACAGGTGACAGCCGGGTGACATCGTGGCCCAGCCAACTCGCCTTGGCATCGAGCGTGACGCGTTCGTCGAGGACCATGGCGTTGTAGGCGAGCACGGTCATGACCGTGTCGCTGTCCACCGCCCACGGAGCCTGCGCGCCTTCCATCCCCCGCATCAATGCGGGAGCGGTGACAACCGTCAGCGATGTCCAATGCCTGTGTTTGAGGGCATACGTCAGCCTGGCCAGTGCCTGGAGGCTGCGCTGGTCCATGAAGCCGGCGCCCTGTTCGACGCGGCTGAGCGCGGGGACGATGCCCGCGAAGAACCAGAGCCGGTCCTTGAGCAGCGGTCCGCCCAGTGTCCCGCCGAAATCCCCCAGGTGACGGAGCGCGCCGTCCGAGGAGACGGCGGGGCGGGGGCCTGTCGCGGGCCTCCATGCCCCTTCCAGCGCGCCCGGTGCCCAGTTCGCGAAGACCTCACCATGCAGCTCATGGGAGATGACCACTGGCTTCAGGTCGATGATACCGCCCGTGGTACGTCCGTACTCTGGCAGGTATCCGCCGGTGAGCACGCTGATGTCGCTGACCAGTTCCTGGCTCAGCGGGAGCAGGTTGCGGCCCGTGGTCGGATCGCGAGTCGAAAGCCCATCCAGCAGGTATTCGTTTTCAAAGGGAGTGGCACCGCTGAAGGACCGTCCGTCCACGCTGTCCACCGTGCCGGGGACCCACTCCGCGAGGCTGTCCGAGGTGCGCATGGCGCCAGCCCACTTCGTTGGGCGGCTGACCGGAACGCGCGAGGCGCCTTCTCGCCACTGGATGAACCGAAGTGTCGAACTGCTCGTGTCGACAGTCGGGCCTCCGCAGAACAATCCAACGGCCTCTCCTGGCTCCGCCGGCTGTAGCTCGACGTTGACGCGTAAGGCGCGCCCTTCACTGACGGAGAGGGGGAGGGAGTAGGGCTCGAACAGCTCGCGCTCGAAGCGGAGCGTGTAGTCGCCCGGAGGCAGGTCGGGAATCCGATACCTTCCGTCGGGCTGGGTCACGGCGATGCGCTCACCGCCCTGCGCGGACAGGCTCGCCGTCACGACGACCTCCGCGAGGGGCTGCTGTGACTGGGCATCGATGACCGTGCCCAGAATGGCACTCCGTGGATTCTCCGCCGCACCGGCCGTCAGCAACGCGGCCAGGGTGACTCCCACGATTCGCAGCGCCTTCTCCCCCACCATGCGGGCGTTGTCTCCCCTCCAGAACAGCATGGCACGGCCACCCTTCGGCCCCGTTCTGTGCTGTCGTGGGGAAACGAACTGGGACGTGGCGCCGGGCCGCTGTTGACACCGCCACCCGGCAAGGTCAGGAACACCGCCGCGAGGAGCCGCCGTGAGTGGACGCGAGAGTCCGGTGTCAGGAGGCAAGGCGGCGCGCGCCTCCGCGAAGGAGGCTCGCCTGCGCCGAGCCGGTCCATGGCCGCTCACCGTGGCCACCGCCGCCGCGCTCGGGTTGCTCATCTACGTCGCCACCACCAGCCTGCCCTACCTCATCTCCGCGCCCACCTCGGATCCGCACTTCGGCGCGCTGAACCACTGTCTCGCCCGTCTCCTGCAACGCCCCCTGCTGGGCTGGGCCGTCTCGCCGGATGCCTCGCGCGCCGCCGTCTATGGCGCCCAGGCCATGGCGGTCTGCACCCTGCCGGAGGGCTCACAGCGGTTCCCCCTGGCGGGCGTACGCGCGGTCACCTTCGACCGGGAGAATCGCCTCTGGTGGTCGCAGGCCGGACAGCTCTGGCGCGACGACGGTGCCGAGCCCATGCGCATGGGCGACTTCTCCCCAGTATCACTCGTCAGCCACGGGGGCGGGGTGCTGGCGCTCGACGCGGAGGGGCAGCTCGTCTCGGTGGCGCCTGACGGAGCGGTGCTTGGACAGGTGCCGGTATCCGGGGCGGAAGCGCGGCTGTCCGTGGGAGCGGAGGGCACCTTCGCCGCCGTGCTCGACGAGGCCTCGCTCCGCTTCTACGAAGCGCGAACCCTCACTCCGCTCCCCGTGGAGTTGCCGTGTGAAGTAGCGGGTTTGTGGTGGCTCGAGCGCCCCGAGCGCGTCCTGATCGCCTGCGCCCAGGGGGACGAGCAGGCTTTCGCCGTGGATCTCCAGACCGCAAGGTACGAGCCGGCGCAGCGCCCGCCAGGGGAGCCTGCTCGGAGGCTCCTCGGACGGCCCCTCTATGTGCACGGCTGCGACGGATTTCCGTGCACGGCCCCTGCCCCCTGAGATGTTGGTAGGAGGTGCGGCGCCGGGTGCCTTTCACGGGCGGTCCGGGCCTCTGAATCACTGCGTTCATTGGTGAACGCTCAGGGTTCCGCGGGACCTGCATTGAATCGACAAGCCCGCGAACTCCCTGGAGATTCGCGCCAGCCCGGGCGCCGCTCAGCGCAGCCAGCAGCGTTCATCCCGATCAGAGGTTTCTCGCGTGGACGACACCAAGGTTCCCCAGTCCCCATCCAACGGCCGTAAGCGTGCCTCCGCGCGCAAGCCTTCGGGGAACGGCACTTCCCGACCGGAGGCGCCCACCCGCGAGGTGGCCCCTTCCGAGCACCCCGCGGCCAACCGCTTGCGCGGTGACCGAGGACGAACCCGCTCCACCTCGCCAGCGGACCTCGAAGTGGCGGCGCCGAAGCCCGCCCGCCGCAACGGCCGGGGCCGTGGCGCTCGCGTGTCCACCCCGCGTGGCCAGGGACGCGGCGGCCATCCGCTGCAGCCCCTGCTCGCCGCGCTTCGTTCGGTGCACGGCGGAGACTTCTCCGTGCGGCTGCCTGGCGGGGACGCCGATCCGGTGATGGAGGAGATTGCCACTGCCTTCAACGCCGTGGTGTCGCTCAACGCCACCCTGACGCAGGAAGTGGTCCGCGTGGAGCGCGTGGTCGGCCGCGAGGGCCGCATGGGCGAGCGCGTGTCACTGGGCGACGTGCGCGGCGACTGGGCCCACAGCATCAACTCCATCAATTCGCTCATCGGCGACCTGGTGCAGCCCACCACCGAAGTGGCGCGCGTGCTGGTGGCGGTGGCGCAGGGCGACCTCACCCAGAAGATGGCGTTGGAGATTGATGGCCAGCCCGTCAAGGGCGAGTTCCTCCGCATCGGCACCACCGTCAACGCGATGCTGGACCAGCTCAACTCGTTCGCCGCCGAGGTGACGCGCGTGGCGCGCGAGGTGGGCAGCGACGGCAAGCTGGGCGGTCAGGCCGAAGTGCGCGGTGTGTCCGGCGTGTGGAAGGACCTCACGGACAACGTGAACCTGATGGCCAACAACCTCACGGCCCAGGTGCGCAACATCGCCGAGGTGTCCACGGCGGTGGCCAACGGCGACCTGTCCAAGAAGATTACGGTCGATGCGCGCGGCGAGGTCTTCGAACTCAAGAGCACCATCAACACGATGGTGGACCAGCTCAACGGCTTCGCCTCCGAAGTGACGCGCGTGGCGCGTGAAGTCGGCACCGAAGGGAAGCTGGGCGGTCAGGCCGCGGTGCCCGGCGTGTCCGGCACGTGGAAGGACCTCACGGACAACGTGAACTTCATGGCCTCCAACCTCACCACGCAGGTGCGGGGCATCGTGAAGGTGGTGACGGCCGTCGCCAACGGCGACCTCACCCAGAAGCTGATGGTGCCGTCGCAGGGTGAGATTGCCGCGCTGGGCGCCACGCTCAACGCGATGACGGACACCCTCAACGTCTTCGCGCAGCAGGTGACCAGCGTCGCGCGCACGGTGGGCGTGGAGGGCAAGCTGGGCGCCCAGGCCCAGGTGCCCGGCGCCGCCGGGACGTGGAAGGACCTCACGGACAACGTGAACCTGATGGCCAACAACCTCACGGCCCAGGTGCGCAACATCGGCGAGGTGACGACGGCCGTCGCCAAGGGCGACCTGTCCAAGAAAATCACCGTCGACGTGCGCGGCGAGGTGCTGGAGCTCAAGGACACCATCAACACCATGGTGGACCAGCTCCGCGCCTTCGCCTCCGAGGTGACGCGCGTCGCCCGCGAGGTGGGCACCGACGGCAAGCTGGGCGGCCAGGCCGACGTGAAGGGCGTGGGCGGCGTGTGGAAGGACCTCACGGACAACGTGAACTACATGGCCTCCAACCTCACCACGCAGGTGCGCAACATCGCGCTGGTGACGACGTCGGTGGCCAATGGCGACCTGTCCAAGAAGATTACGGTCGACGCGCGCGGCGAAATCCTGGAGCTGAAGAACACCATCAACACCATGGTGGACCAGCTCAACAGCTTCGCCTCGGAAGTGACGCGCGTGGCGCGCGAGGTGGGCACCCACGGCAAGCTGGGTGGCCAGGCCGAGGTGCGCGGTGTGTCCGGCACCTGGAAGGACCTCACGGACAACGTGAATGTCATGGCCGTGAACCTCACCACCCAGGTGCGCGGCATCGCCAAGGTGGTGACGGCGGTGGCCAACGGGGACCTCACCCAGCGCCTGAAGATGGAGGCCAAGGGCGAGGTGGCCGAGCTGGCCGACACCATCAACGCGATGACGCAGACGCTGTCCATCTTCGCGCAGCAGGTGACGGACGTGGCGCGCACGGTGGGCGTGGAAGGCAAGCTGGGCGCCCAGGCGGTGGTGCCGGGCGTGGCGGGCACGTGGAAGGACCTCACCAACAACGTGAACCTGCTCGCCAACAACCTCACCGACCAGGTCCGCAACATCGCCGAAGTCACCACGGCCGTGGCCAAGGGTGACCTGTCTCGCAAGATTACCGTCGACGCCAAGGGCGAGGTGCTGGAGCTCAAGAGCACCATCAACACCATGGTGGACCAGCTCAACAGCTTCGCCGCCGAGGTGACGCGCGTCGCGAAGGAAGTCGGCACCGAAGGGAAGCTGGGCGGTCAGGCCGAAGTGCGCGGCGTGTCCGGCGTGTGGAAGGACCTCACGGACAACGTGAACTTCATGGCCGTCAACCTCACCACCCAGGTGCGCGGCATCGTGCGCGTGGTGACGGCGGTGGCCAACGGCGACCTGAACCAGAAGCTGACGATGGATGCCAAGGGCGAGATTGCCGCGCTCGCGGACACCATCAACGCGATGACGCAGACGCTGTCCATCTTCGCGCAGCAGGTGACGGACGTGGCGCGCACGGTGGGCGTGGAAGGCAAGCTGGGCGCCCAGGCGGAAGTGCCGGGCGTGGCGGGCACGTGGAAGGACCTCACCAACAACGTGAACCTGCTCGCCAACAACCTCACGGCGCAGGTGCGAAACATCGCCGAGGTCACCACGGCCGTGGCCAATGGTGACCTGTCCAAGAAAATCACGGTCGACGCCAAGGGCGAGGTGCTGGAGCTCAAGAGCACCATCAACACCATGGTGGACCAGCTCCGCGCCTTCGCCGCCGAGGTGACGCGCGTCGCGAAGGAAGTCGGTACCGAGGGCAAGCTGGGCGGTCAGGCCGACGTGAAGGACTTGTCCGGCGTGTGGAAGGACCTCACGGACAACGTGAACGTGCTGGCCGGAAACCTCACGGACCAGGTGCGAAACATCGCCAAGGTGACGACGGCCGTCGCCAACGGCGACCTGTCGCAGAAAATCACCGTCTCCGTGAAGGGCGAGGTGCTGGAGCTCAAGAACACCATCAACACCATGGTGGACCAGCTTCGCGCCTTCGCCTCCGAGGTGACGCGTGTCGCGAAGGAAGTCGGCACCGAAGGCAAGCTGGGTGGTCAGGCCGCGGTGCCCGGCGTCGCCGGCACCTGGAAGGACCTCACGGACAACGTGAACGTGCTGGCCGGAAACCTCACGGACCAGGTGCGAAACATCGCCAAGGTGACCACCGCGGTGGCCAACGGCGACCTGTCACAGAAAATCTCCGTGGAGGCCCGGGGCGAAATCCTGGAGCTCAAGAGCACCATCAACACCATGGTGGACCAGCTCCGCGCCTTCGCCGCCGAGGTGACGCGCGTCGCGAAGGAAGTGGGGACGGACGGCAAGCTGGGCGGCCAGGCCGCGGTGCCCGGCGTCGCCGGGACGTGGAAGGACCTCACGGACAACGTGAACAGCATGGCCTCCAACCTCACCGCGCAGGTGCGAAACATCGCGCTGGTGACCACGGCGGTGGCCAATGGGGACCTGTCCAAGAAGATTACGGTCGACGCCAAGGGCGAAATCCTGGAGCTGAAGGACACCATCAACATCATGGTGGACCAGCTCAACAGCTTCTCCGCGGAGGTGACGCGCGTCGCTCGCGAGGTCGGCACCGAGGGCAAGCTGGGCGGTCAGGCTGAAGTGCGCGGCGTGTCCGGCGTGTGGAAGGACCTCACGGACAACGTGAACTTCATGGCCCGCAACCTCACCACGCAGGTGCGCGGCATCGTCAAGGTCGTGACGGCCGTCGCCAACGGCGACCTGAAGCAGAAGCTGGCCGTGGAGGCGAAGGGCGAGGTCGCCGCGCTGGCGGAGACCATCAACAACATGACGGACACGCTGGGCACCTTCGCCGAGCAGGTGTCCACGGTGGCCCGCGAGGTGGGCGTCGAAGGGAAGCTGGGCGGTCAGGCCCGCGTGCCAGGGGTCGCGGGGACGTGGAAGGACCTCACGGACAACGTGAACTTCATGGCCTCCAACCTCACCACGCAGGTGCGCGGCATCGTCAAGGTCGTGACGGCGGTGGCCAACGGCGACCTGACGCAGAAGCTGGCCGTGGAGGCGAAGGGCGAGGTCGCCGCGCTGGCGGAGACCATCAACAACATGACGGACACGCTGGGCACCTTCGCCGACCAGGTGACGACGGTGGCCCGCGAGGTGGGTATCGAAGGGAAGCTGGGCGGCCAGGCCCGCGTGCCCGGTGCGCGCGGCACGTGGCGGCAGCTGACCGACAACGTGAACCAGCTGGCTGGCACGTTGACGAGCCAGCTGCGCGCCATCTCCGACGTGGCCACCGCGGTGACGAAGGGTGACCTCACGCGCAGCATCACCGTCGTGGCGGAGGGCGAGGTCGCCGCGCTGAAGGACAACATCAACCAGATGATTGTCAACCTGCGTGAGACGACGCAGAAGAACCAGGAGCAGGACTGGCTCAAGACGAACCTGGCGAAGTTCAGCGGCATGATGCAGGGCCAGAAGAGCCTGGACGCCGTCAGCCGCCTCATCATGAGCGAGCTGACGCCGCTGGTCTCCGCGCACCACGGCGCCTTCTTCCTGGTGGACGGCGCCGAGGCCGGCACGCCGCTGCTCAAGCTCACCAGCACCTACGCGTACCGGGAGCGCAAGCACATCGCCAACCGGTTCCGCTTCGGTGAGGGACTGGTCGGCCAGTGCGCCCTGGAGCGGAAGACCATCCTGCTCACCCAGGTGCCAGAGGACTACATCACCATCTCCTCCGGGCTGGGCGAGGCCGCGCCGCTCAACATCATCGTCCTGCCCGTCCTCTTCGAGGGCGAGGTGAAGGCCGTCATCGAGCTGGCCTCCTTCCACGCGTTCAGCGCCATCCACCAAATCTTCCTGGATCAGCTCACGGAGACCATTGGCGTGGTGCTGAACATGATCATCGCCAACATGCGCACGGAGCAGTTGCTGCTCCAGTCGCAGGACCTGACGCAGGAGCTCCAGAGCCAGTCCAAGGAGCTGACGCAGCAGCAGGAGGCCCTCAAGCGCAGCAACATCGAGCTGGAGGAGAAGGCGACACTGCTGGAGGAGCAGAACCGCCGCGTCGAGGAGAAGAACAACGAGGTGGAGCGCGCCCGCGTCAGCCTGGAGGAGAAGGCCGAGCAGCTCACCGTCATCTCCAAGTACAAGAGCGAGTTCCTGGCCAACATGAGCCACGAGCTGCGCACGCCGCTCAACTCGCTGCTCATCCTGGCCAAGCTGCTGTCGGACAACAAGGACGGCAACCTCAGCACCAAGCAGGTGGAGTACGCGAACACCATCTACGCCTCCGGCGGAGACCTGCTCAGCCTCATCAACGAAATCCTCGACCTGTCCAAGGTGGAGGCCGGGAAGATGCAGGTGGAGCCGCGGGACATCGTCCTCACCGAGCTCAATCAGTTCATCGAGCGCAGCTTCCTCCCTGTCGCGGAGCAGAAGGGCTTGTCCTTCACCGTGGAGGTGGGGCCCGGCGCGCCACGCCACATCCGCACCGACCCGCAGCGGCTCCAGCAGGTGCTGAAGAACCTGCTGTCCAACGCCTTCAAGTTCACCGACGAGGGCAGCGTCCAACTGAAGGTGAAGCTGGCCGAGGTCGGCACGCACTTCGACCACGAGATTCTGCGGCGCTCGCGGTACGTGCTCGGCTTCGCGGTGTCGGACACGGGCATCGGCATCGCGCGGGACAAGCAGCGCCTCATCTTCGAGGCGTTCCAGCAGGCGGACGGCTCCACCGCGCGCAAGTACGGCGGCACGGGCCTGGGCCTGTCCATCAGCCGCGAAATCGCCAAGCTGTTGGGCGGCGAAATCCAGGTGACCAGCGAGCCCGGCCGCGGCAGCACCTTCACCCTCTACCTGCCGCCCGAGTACATCAGTCCGGAGGAGGAGGGCCTGCCGTCCATTCCGTCCCCGTACGAGCCTCCGCCCCGGCTGCCGCCTCCTCCGGCGCCGGAGTCGCCGCGCGCGGAGCCGCCTCCCGCGCCGCCGGTGGTGGACAGCGGCCACGTGCTGGACGCGGCGCTGCCGCCGCCCATCGAGTCGCTGCTGACGCCCGTCGCCGTGGAGGATGACCGCGACCACATCCGCGAAGGGGACCGCGTCCTGCTGCTCATCGAGGACGACGTGAAGTTCGCGCGCATCATGGTGCAGATGGCGCGGGAGAAGGGCTTCAAGGCCCTGGTGGCCACGCGCGGCGACACCGGCCTGTCCATGGCCAACGAGTTCCAGCCACACGCCATCACCCTGGACATCCAGCTCCCCGTGGTGGACGGCTGGAGCGTGCTGGACCGGCTCAAGCGCAACCCGCGCACGCGTCACATCCCCGTGCACGTCATCAGCGTCATGGACAAGAACCAGGGCAACTCACAGGGCGCCTTCGGTTACCTCACCAAGCCCGTCAGCAAGGAGGGCCTGGAGCGGGTGTTCAACCAGCTGGCCAGCTTCCTGGAGCGCAAGGAGCGCCGGCTGCTGCTGGTGGAGGACGACGACGTCCAGCGCGACAGCCTGGTGAAGCTGCTCAGCGAAGGCGGCGATGTCGAGGTGACGGCCGTGGCCACCGGCGAGGAGGTGCTCCAGAACCTGGAGACGGGCGAGTTCGACTGCGTCGTCATCGACCTGATGCTGCCCGACACCGACGGCATCCGGCTGGTGGAGGAGGTCAAGACGCAGAACCGCTTCCGCGACCTGCCCATCGTCATCTACACCGGCAAGGAGCTGACGCCCAAGGACGAGGCCCGGCTGCGCCGCTACACCGGCAGTGTCATCCTCAAGAGCGGGACGAAGAGTCCGGAGCAGCTGCTCAGCGACACGGCGCTGTTCCTCCACCGGTTGGACCAGAACCTGCCGCCTCGCGCCCGCGCCGCCCTGGCTCAGCGCAGCGAGAAGGACGCGGAGCTGTCCGCCAAGAAGGTCCTGGTGGTGGATGACGACATGCGCAACATCTTCGCGCTCACCAGCGTGCTGGAGAACCACGGCATGCAGGTGGTGTTCGCGGAGAACGGGCGCGCGGCCATCGAGATGCTCGAACAGCACCGCGACGTCGACATCGTCCTCATGGACGTGATGATGCCGGAGATGGACGGCTATGAGACCATGCGGGCCATCCGCAAGGACCTCAAGTACTCCAGCCTCCCCATCATCGCGGTGACGGCGAAGGCGCTGAAGGACGACCGGGAGAAGTGCATGGCGGCCGGCGCGAGCGACTACCTGCCCAAGCCGGTGGACACCGACAAGCTTCTGGAGCTCATCCGTCTGTGGGTGACGGCTTGATTCGCTGAGTGATGGTTACCGTACGGCGCCTCTCTTCCGGGCTTGGGTCCGGTCGAGGGGACGCCTAGCCTCTTCCACCTTGAGAACAGGTGGGACCGGGGCAGATTCATCCGCCGACTTCAATGACGCCTAGCGAACACATCTCCGCGGACCGCAATCAGGAAAGGGCTTCCCAGCCCCGGGCGAGCATCCTGATGGTGGACGACCATCCGTCCAACCTGCTCGCGCTCGAGGCCATTCTCGAGCCGCTCGGGCAGGAGTTGGTGAAGGCCACCAGCGGTGAGGAGGCCCTCAAGTTCCTGCTTCAGCGCGACTTCGCCGTCATCCTGATGGACGTGCAGATGCCGGGGCTGGACGGTTTCCAGACGGCCACGCTCATCAAGCAGCGCGAGCGCACGCGCACCATCCCCATCATCTTCCTCACCGCGCTCAGCCGCGACGCGGCCCACGTCTTCAAGGGCTATGCGCACGGCGCGGTGGACTACCTGCTCAAGCCGTTCGATCCGGAAATCCTCCGCTCCAAGGTCAGCGTCTTCGTGGACCTGTTCCTCAAGGAGCAGCAGATTCAGCGGCAGGCGGCGCTGCTCCGGCAGCGCGAGCGCGAGGCGCTGGAGCGGCAGAGCGAGCTGCGCCACCTGCGGCTCACGGAGTCCTTGCCGGAGGTGATGTGGGCGGCGCGCTCGGACGGCAGCTTCACCTACGCCAACCGCGCCTCACGGGACTACACCGGCATCCAGGTGGACCAGCCGCTGTCACTCAACACCTTCCTGGAGTTCGTCCACCCGGCGGACCGCGAGGCCATGCGCGCCGTGTGGACGCAGGCCATCCGCATGGAACAGCGCGTGGAGCGCGAGTTCCGCCTGCGCCGCTTCGACGGCGTGTACCGCTGGCACCTGGCGCGCGCGGTGCCGGAGCGGGACGAGAATGGCCTGCTGGCCGGCTGGATTGCCGTGGCCACGGACATTGACGACAAGCGCCGGGCGGAGGAGGCGCTGGGGCGCTTCAAGGCGACGCTGGACGCGACGCTGGACTGCGTCCTCATGTTCTCCCCGGACTCGCTGACGCTCACCTACGCCAACGCGGGCGCGGCCAAGCAGCTGGCCAGCAGCACCGAGGAGCTGGTGGGCCTGTCGGTGCTGGAGGTGGAGAGCGCCTTCGACGAGGCCGGCTTCCGCAAGCTGCTGGCGCCGCTGGTGAGCGGCACGTTGCCCAGCCAGACGTACTCCACCAGCCACCGCCGGCGGGATGGCTCGGAGGTGCCGGTGGAGGTGGTGCTCCAGTACGTGGCGGCGGACGGCGGCCCCGGGCGCTTCATCTCCGTGGCGCGCGACATCACCGAGCGGCAGCGGGCGGAGACGGCGCTGCGGCTGGCCAGCGAGGCGAAGGATTCCTTCCTCGCGGCGGCCAGCCACGAGCTGCGCACGCCGCTGGCCGCGGCCAAGGGCCACGCGCACCTGGCGCTGCTGAAGCTGGGCGGTGAGACAGAGGCCGGTCCGGGCAAGTCGCTCAAAATCATCAACCGGCAAATCGACCGGATGGCCAAGCTGGTGGAGGACCTGCTGGACATCAGCCGGCTCCAGGCGGGGCGCCTGTCGTTGGAGCTGGAGCGGTTCGACTTGAGCCATCTGGTGCACGAGACGCGGGACCGCATGGCGGTGCTGTCGCAAGGCCATGAAATCCACGTCGAGGCGTCGGAGCAGCTCGAGGGGACGTGGGACCGGGGCCGGTTGGACCAGGTGCTCACGAACCTGCTGTCCAATGCGCTGCGCTACTCGCCCGAGGGCGGGCCCGTGTGGGTTCGGGTGCAGGGTGAGCGCGACGAGGGCGTCCACCTGTCGGTGACGGACACCGGCGTGGGAATCCCCAAGGAGAAGCAGGCGCTCATCTTCGAGCGCTTCGGCCGCGCGCACGGCAGCAAGTACGGCGGTCTGGGCCTGGGGCTCACCATCAGCCAGGGCATCGTGGAGCAGCACGGCGGCCGTATCTGGGTGGAGTCTCCGGGCGTGGCGGGGGAGGGATCCACCTTCCACGTCTGGCTGCCGCGCGAGACGGAGGCGCCTACCGGCGGCGTGCATCCGGACGCGGCGACGCGCTCCACCAACTGAGCGCGTCCCACGCGAAGTATCCCGGCGTCCGTGCAGCGGAAGGGCGTCGGGGGCTGCCCCCGTGACGCTCCGGCGCCTTTCGCGCTCAGGGCCCGGCTGGAGGGGAGAGGCTCAGCTCAGCCGCTCCGCCAGCTTCGTGTGGCCTTGCTGGCGGGCACGGTCCGCCGCGCTCTCACCGGCCGCGTTGCGCAGCCGCGCATCGGCACCGCCCGTCAGCAGCAACTCGATGACCTCGGCGTGTCCGTTGCGGGCCGCGGTGTGCAGCGGCGTGTTGCCGCCCTCGTCCGCCAGGTCTGGGTTTGCTCCCCGTCCGAGCAGCGCCGAGACGCTCGCGCTCAGCCCCTTCCAGGCGGCGAGGAACAGCGCCGTGGCGCCGCTGTCGTCCCGTGGGTTGACGTCCTGCTCGGGCCGAAGCTGAAGGATGCTCTGCACCGCGTCGTCGCGCTTCATCGCGGCGTAGTGCAGCAGGTTCTGCGCGTCGGGCTCCGTGGGCTGCGCCGTGTCGATGCCTCGCTTCAGCATGGCCACGAGCACCTCCACGGGTTGGCCCAGGCCAATCGCCATGGCCGCTGGTGAGACGAGGAGCGTCGCCGGCTTCTTGCCCAGGTCCACGCGCTCATCCAACGGCGCCCCCGCGGAGACCAGCGCCAGGATAAACTCCGCCGGCAACTTGTGGAGAAGTGCCTTCGCCAGCGCGGACTCACCCTGCTCGTCGCGTGCCGTCGCGTCGGCGCCGTGCGCGAGCAGCAGCTTGACGGCGTCGATCGCCATCGCTTCGACCGCGCCCGGCTGATAGTTCCCCGTCTTGCGCTCACGATAGAAGTGGATGAGCGAGTGCACCGGCCTGCCCGTCTTGAACGGGGCGTTGGCGTCGGCCCCCGCCTTCAGCAGCGCTTCCGCGATGCCCAGGTGGTGCGTCTTCAGCGCGAAGAAGAGTGGAGAGAAGCCGCTATCCCTGGCGTTGCCATTCGGGGTGGCGCCGCGCTCAAGCAGCAGCCGCGCCGCATGGATGGCATCCGGAAACGTACCCTGGAGGCAGACGTGGTGCAGCGCCGTCCAGCCCGTCTCCTCGTCGCTGTCCTCCCCTTGCACCGCGTTTACGTCGGCGCCCGCGTCCAGCAGGGCCCGGAGGACTTCGACATCCGCCGTGCCCGCCCGTGACGCCGCCGCGCTGAGCGCTGGACGTCCGAATTCGTCGCGGAGGGTGTGGTCCGCGGTGGCGGCGAGGGAGCGGACCGCGGCGGCATCACCGCGGGCAATGGCTTCGAGCAAGGCTTGGGACACGGAGGTTTCCTGCGAAGTGTGAACGAAGATGGACTGATGCACCGGCGAATGGCCGCGCTTTTCTAGGGGAGATGCTCCCACGCTGCCACGGTCGCGTGTCCAATGGCGCGTGGAGAGAAAATGGCCGGGGGACTCATGGTAGCCCACGGATTCCTCGCGCTCCGTGGATGACATCGAGTTGCTCGTCGTGATGGGCGGTCCGCAGTCGCCCTCGACGTCCCGGGAGGAATGTCCCCTTTCTCCGCCGCGCACCGCGACGCGCGCCCTCGTCGGCGCGGTCCTCGCGGTCGCAATGTCCTCGGGAGCACCGTCCCTGGGCTCGGCCAACTGGCCCCGTAGTCGTTTCTGTTCTGGATGATGCACGGGGGCCAGCATGCCCTTACACCCGTGTTGCGTAGCGACGCGCACCAACACGAACGAGGAGCTGAGATGTCGAAGACCTTTACGCAGACGAAGGAGGAGCTGGTCGGAAAAGCGAAGAAGCAGATGGACACCACCTTCGGCCAGAGTGACTGGACCGTGCGTCAGAAGCTGGCGCTGACCTGCCGGATTTTGTTCGAGGGCGGCCACGACTCGGGGTTGGCCGGGCAGATCACCGCCCGCGCTACGGAGCCCGGCACCTACTACACGCAGCAGTTGGGCCTTGGCTTCGACGAAATCACCGCGTCGAACCTCCTGGTCGTCAACAGCGACCTCGAGGTCCTCGAAGGCAAGGGGATGGCCAACCCGGCGAACCGCTTCCATAGCTGGGTCTACGAGGCGCGGCCCGACGTCAACTGCATCATCCACACGCACCCGACGCACATCGTCGCGCTCTCCATGCTCGAGGTCCCCCTGCAGGTCTCGCACATGGACATGTGCCCCCTCTTCGATGACTGCGCCTTCCTGAAAGATTGGCCGGGGGTGCCGGTCGGCAACGAGGAGGGGGAGATCATCTCCAAGGCGCTCGGCTCCAAGCGCGCGCTCCTCCTCTCCCATCACGGTCAACTGGTGGCCGGCGATAGCATCGAGCAGGCGTGCGTGCTCGCCGAGCTCTTCGAGAGGGCGGCTCGCTTGCAGCTCCTCGCCTCTGCGGCGGGCGACATCAAGCCCATACCGGAGAAGCTGGGAAGGGAAGCGCACGACTGGATCTTGCGGCCCACGCGCAGCGCAATCACGTTCGCCTACTTCGCGCGCCGAGTGCTGAAGAAGCACGGGGACGCACTGGCTTGAGCCGCATGCACGCAGCACTGGACCCTTCGTTCTTTCTCTTCTGGAGGTCGCTCAGGGTCCAGCCGCCCGGTACACGAACGAACCGTGCGCAACGACGCGCACAGCAGGCTTGGAGGCCCACATGACAGCGAACCGTTACACCGACATCGAGATGCGGCACGAGGCGGCGGGGGGAGCACGATGAGCGCGCTGCTTCGCGGTATCGTCGCGTACCCAATCACGCCGTTCACGTCGAAGGGACGTGTCGACGAGGTGCTCCTCGGCAAGATCGTTGACGACATGGTGAAGGCGGGTGTCCACGCCATCGCGCCGCTCGGCAGCACCGGCGTGCTGCCGTACCTCTCCGATGACGAACGGGAGCAGGTTGCGGAGATCGTCATCAAGCGGGTCGCCGGGCGCGTACCCACGCTCGTCGGCGTTTCGAGCCTCACCACCGAGCGCACCGTCCACCACGCGAAGCACGCCGAGAAGCTCGGTGCCAGCGCGGTGATGATCATCCCGATGAGCTACTGGAAGCTGAGCGACGCGGAGATCATCACCCACTACGAGACGGTGGCGAAGCGCATCGCCATCCCCATCGCGGTCTACAACAACCCCGCAACAGGTGGCCTCGACCTGAGCCCCGACGTCATCTCGCGGCTGCTGAAGATCCCGAACGTCACGATGGTCAAGGAGAGCACCGGCGACGTGAACCGCATGCACCGCCTCGTCCAGCTCTGCGGTGAGGATGTGGCGTTCTACAACGGGAGCAACCCGCTCGTGTTGGCCGCCTTCGTGGCCGGTGCTCGCGGCTGGTGCACCGCAGCGCCCAACATCATCCCGAAGCTCAACATCGAGCTCTACGACGCCATCCAGCGAGGAGACGTCGCGGCAGCGCGTCAGAGCTTCTATCGGCAGCTTCCTTTCCTGCAATTCATCGTCGCTCACGGCCTCCCGCGTGCAATCTCGGCGGCGCTCGAGCTACAGGGGACGTCTGTCGGGCCGCTCCGCGCGCCCCTGCAGGCGCTCCCTGCAGAGCGTGTCGAGGAGCTCCGTCGAATCCTCGTCGGGCTCGAAGTCATTCCCGGCGAATGAGGATAGAGGGAACCTCCATCCTCGCCGCGGGCGCCTTGCTCGCGGTGGGGATGGCTTCCGGTGTCTGGAAGTGGCGCGCGATGGTGCGCAGCCCCGAACGCCGCGCCCCGATGTACGTCGACATTTTGCATCGCGCGTCGCTCCTCTACGCGAGCGCGACGTTGGTGCTCGGTCATCTCGCGGCAGCGAGCGCGTTCTCTGCCACGCTCAACCGAGGCGCGTTCTGGACGGCGTACTTCTATTTCGTGGTGACCCTCGTGGTGTACGCGTTCCACGGTATTCGCCGGACCGAGCGCACGATGTTCACGCAGCGCAACCTCGTGACGGGGCCAGGGGTCGCGCTGCTCGTTGTCGGCGAGCTGGGCTCGACGCTCTTGCTGCTCGTCGGTGCAGCGCTCGGCGAGGGACGCGCGCCATGAGCAGCCGTGCCTCGTGAAGCTCGCCTGCCTGGCGCCTGTCAGCTGCCCTTCCAGCAAGGGGGAGGTAGGGCCGGGCAGGCGCCGAGGTGGGCGGCCTCCATGGGTGATTACCCTTCGCGCGACGTCAGCTCTTTCGCTTTGGGAGGCGCTCATGAAAGCCGTGGTGCTCAAGTCCTATGGAGACGTGGATGCGCTCGCCGTTCAAGACATGCCCGAGCCGAAGGTGGGTCCGGGCGAGGTGAAGGTCCGTGTCACCGCCGCGGGCATCAACCCCGTGGACTGGAAGATTCGACGCGGGGACATGAAGGCGGTGATGCCCGTGCAGTTCCCCACCATCCTCGGACGGGACGTGGCCGGCGAGGTCATGGAGGTGGGCCCGGGCGTCAGCGACTTCAAGCCGGGTGACCGCGTCATGGGCGTGGTGAACGCCGGCTACGCGGAGAAGGTCGTCGCGCCCGTGGAGTCCTGGGCGAAGGTCCCCGAGTCCATGGACCTGAAGGACGCCGCCGCGCTCCCCCTGGTCACGCTCACCGGCGTGCAACTGATGGAAGAGGCGGTGAACCCCCAGAAGGGGGACACGGTGCTCGTCATCGGCGCGCTGGGGGCGGTGGGCCGCGCCGCCGTCTTCGCGGCGAAGGCCCGGGGCGCGAAGGTGCTGGCCGGCGTGCGCGCCAGCCAGAAGGCGGAGGCGCAGAAGCTGGGCGTGGACGGCGTCTTCGCGCTCGACGTCGCGGACGAGTTCTCCAAGCTGCCGATGCTGGATGCGGTGGCGGACACCGTGGGCGGCCAGGTGGTGGCCCGCGTGCTGGAGAAGGTGAAGCCCGGAGGCACCCTGGGCAGCGTCCTGGGTGAGCCTCCCGAGGCCAAGGGGAGGCAAATCACCGTGCGCGCCATCCTCTCGCACCCGGACTCGCGCCGCCTGACGCAACTGGGGCAAGCCGTCGCCAAGGGCGACCTGGTCATCCCCGTCAGCAAGCGCTTCCCGCTGGAGCAGGTGAAGGAAGCGCAGAAGCTCGCGGAGCAGGGCGGCGTGGGCAAGGTGCTGCTCGTCAACTGAGCGTCACTTCTTGCGCGTCAGCAACACGACCGCGCCCAGGATGGCGCCCATGGCCAGCCAGGCCGTGGGCGTCATCGTCTCGCCCGCCAGCAGGCCGCCCAGGAACACCGCCAGCACCGGGTTGACGTAGGCGTAGCTGGTGGCCAGCGACGGGCGCGCGTTGCGCAGCAGGTAGCCATAGGCGCTGTAGCCCACCAGCGAGCCGAAGACGACGAGGTAGAAGAACGCGAGCACCGCCTTGGGCGTGGGCATGACGGTGGGGCGTTCCCCAATCAGCAGGCTGAAGCCCAGCATGACGACGCCACCGCACAGCATCTGCGCCGCGGTGGACATCAGTCCCTGTGGCATGGGCAGCCGGCGGCTCCACACCGAGCCCAGCGCCCAGCTCATGGGCGACACCAGCATCGCCAGCGTCGGCAGCAGGCCGCCGCCCATGTCACCGCCCAGGTTGAGCAGGACGATGCCGCCGAAGCCGACGGCCAGTCCCCAGCGCTCCGCGCGCCCGGGCCACTGGCCGAAGAGCCCCCCGAAGAGCGCCGTCCACAAGGGAAGGCTGCCCACCACCAGCGCGGCCACGCCCGACGGCACCGACTGTTGCGCGAAGACGAGCCCCCCGTTGCCCACGCCCAGCAGCAACAGCCCCACCAGCGCGCTGGCGCCCCACTGACGGGCCGTGGGCATGGGCGCCCCGCGCAGCCACAGCACCGCGAAGAGCAGGGCGCCGGCGAGCACGAAGCGCACCCCTGACATCTGGAACGGCGGCATGCCGCCTTCCAGCGCCCACCGGATGGCCAGATAGGTGGAGCCCCAAATAATATAAAGGGACAGGAGGCTGGCGATGAGCCACCCGCGCTTGGGGCCACCGGGGAGGACGTCTCCGGAGGGCAGACTGACGGGGGCTGGCTGTGAAGCGGGGAGCGGCGCGGCACGCGAGGCGAGCACGGCGCGGCTTGTATCGTTGGCGATTTTCGCCGGCCATGTGGGCATTGCCGCACCTCACAGCCGGGCCTTTTTCGGAGCAGTACAGTGGCGGGCACCGCGCTCGTGCGTCGGGGCGGCCGTCCGGCTGGCCGGAATGTGGGCGTCGGGAATGTCGCGCCGGGTCGCCCGTAGGGACAGGGCGGCTCCTGGATTGAATGCCCGGGGCCGCTTCCTTAGACTTTCCCAGGGAGCCAGGGCGGAGGTGCCGCCGCACCGTGGCTCCGGAGTGAGCGCCAGGGATGTCCGAAGAGCTGGGTGAGCGTGAGAAGGAAGTCCTCCGGGCGGTCGTCCAGGAGTACATCTCCACGGGCGGGCCGGTAGGCAGTCAGCAGCTCACCCGCAGGCCGGGGTTCGAGGTGTCCTCCGCCACCATGCGCAACGTGCTGGCGGACCTGGAGGAGCTGGGCTTCCTGGAGAAGCCCCACACCTCCGCCGGGCGTGTTCCCACCGACCAGGGCTACCGCTTCTACGTGGACACGCTGGTGAAGCTGAAGGACCCGACGCCCCGGGACAGGGAGCTCATCCACGCGGGGCTCGCGCACGAGGCCGACCTGGCGGAGATGCTGGGCGAGGCCAGCCGCATCCTCCACTCGCTGACGCGACACGCGGGCGTGGTGGTGGCGCCGCGGCCGGAGTCGGCGGTGTTCCGGCGCATCGAGTTCGTCCGGCTGCGCGAGGACCGGGTGCTCGCCATCCTGGTGGGGCAGAGCGGTCAGGTGCACAACAAGGCGATTACGGTGGAGTTCCCCATCACCTCCGACGAGCTGCTCAAGGCGAGCAACTACCTGTCGGAGTTGCTGCGGGAGGTGCCGCTGGAGTCGGCGCGCGAGCGCATCCGCGCGGAGATGGACCAGGAGCAGGCGCTCTACAACGCGCTGACGGCCAAGGCGCTGAAGCTGGGCGCGGCGGCCACGGACCTGGCGTCCACGGAGCGGATGCTCATCCAGGGCACGGGGTCCTTCTTCGAGCAGCCGGAGTTCGCGGACGTGGAGCGCATGCGCGCGCTCTTCAGGGCGCTGGACGAGAAGCACAAGCTGCTCTCGCTGCTGGACCGGGTGCAGGTGGCCAACGAGATGCAGATTTTCATTGGCGCGGAGAGCGACTTCTCCGCGGCCGGCGACGTCACCGTCATCGCCAGCCCCTACGGAAACCAGGAGCAGGTGCTGGGCACGGTGGGCGTCATCGGCCCCACGCGCATGGACTACCGGCGCGTGATTCCCCTGGTGAACTTCACCGCGCAGGTGCTGTCGCGCGTGCTGGAGAAGGTGTAGCGGGCCTCACTCCGCGCGGGTGACGAGCACCTCCTGCTCACCATTCGCGCGCCGGACGTGGAGCCGCACGGGCGTGCCGGGCGCACCCCGGGTGCGGGACTCCGCCTCCGTGCTGTCGCGCACCACCTGACCATCCACCGCCACCAGCCGGTCCCCCACGTTGACGCCCGCGCGCGCCGCGGGCCCGTCCGGCGTCAGCCACGCGAAGGCGACGTGGCCCCGGTCCTCACTGAAGCCCGCGCCCAGCGTGCCCGGCGTGGCCCGGCGCGGGGACACCGTGACGTCACCCACGTCGGTGGCCTCCGCCTCCGCCACCTTCACGGTGCGCGTCTCCACGCGGCCCTCCGGAGGCAGCAGCCGCACGGTGTGGATGCCCGGGCGCACGTCGCTCAGGCGGAAGCGTCCGTCCTGCCCGGTGAAGGCATCCGGGCGCCCGCCCACGGCCTTGTCGAGGAACACCGCCACCCCTGGCGCAGGGCCTCCCCCCCGGCTCCACACCGCGCGCCCGGAGATGGACGCCACGCCGCCGGTGAGCGGCACCTCCACGTCCGAGGTGCCCCCGGGCCGCAGCGTCACCTGGGCTTCGCCCGTGCGGCCGTCCTCGGTGCGCACCGTCACCTTCAGCGCCTGGGCGGGCGCGTCTGGAAGCAAGAAGGTGCTGCCAGCGAAGCGCCGCGTGGTGGGCCAGGCGCCGGCCCAGGGCAGGGCCTCACCGTTGGCCTCGAGCAGCTCCAGGGTGAAGCCATCCGGAGCCGCGCCGCTGCCCGCCACCACGCGCCCGCGCAGGGTGGCCGCGGGCTCCAGCCGCACCGTGAGCGGCGCCTGGTCCTCATGCGCGGCGGGCAGCCGTCCCACGCGCCCCGCGTTGTGGGCCACCAGTTCCAGGGGCTGGGCGCCCTGGGGGCGCGGCGGCATGGCGAACTGGCCCGCCTCGTCCGCGCGCTCCTTGCGCGTCATGGGGAAGTCCCCGCCCTGGATGGCGGCCACGATGGCCAGCGGGCTGGGCACCCCGGAGGGCTCCAGCACGACGCCGGACAACACGGAGTCCTCCTTCAACAGCAGGTCCTGCCGCACGGCGCCGCCCGAAGGCACCGTCACGAACGGGTCGCTCTCCATGTGGAAGTAGATGGCGGGTGTCTGGTGGAGCAGCGCGACCAGTTGGTAGACGCCCGCGGGCAATTCCAACTGGAACTGGCCCTGCGCATCCGTCTCCGTGGAGGCCGTGCCCGAGCCGCCCCGAGGCACGGCGTGGACCAGCGCGGGCTCGGTCAGCGGCCCGCCCGACGCGCGCGTCACCTGTCCCCACACGGAGCCGGAGTCCGCCAGGGTGAAGTCCGCGCGGGTGACGACGCCCGCCTTCAGCGTCTCCATGCGGGACGTCCATCGCTGCGAGCCCTCGCGCCGCGCGCGCACGGAGGTGGGCCCCGCCTCCAGCCCCTCCAGCTTCCAGGCGCCCTCGGCGTCGGTGAGCGCCGTGTGCGCCACGCCAGAGAAGGACGACGGTTCGGCGCGCACCTGCGCGCCTCCCAGCGGCCGTCCCTCCGCGTCCACCACCAGGCCTTCCAGCACCGCCGTCGCGGGCTCCAGCCGCACGTCCAGGGGCGTGTGGCCGCCCGGGTTCACCACCACGGCTTCGAACACGCGGCCCGTCATTCCCGCCGCGCGCACCGTCACGTCGTATTCGCCGGGAGGGACATCCATCCGCCACCCGCCATCGTCCTCGGACGCCGCCCGGCCCAGCTCGCCCTGGCCGCCCGCGGGAGACGCCACCAGGATGGCCCCGCGCACCGGCGCGCCCTCCACCGTGGACACCGTGCCCGTCAGCCCACTGGCCGCGCCCAGCGTCACCACGAGCCCGCGCAGCGTCTCGCCCGGCGCGACGGACAGCGGCCCCGGCACGCGGCCCAACTGGTCCCCGCGGCGCGCGGACACGACCCACGTCCCGGCGTTGACCTCCAGCGCGAAGCCGCCGCCTTCCCCGGTGGTGACGCGCACCGGCGCGGTGCCTCCCGCCGCCACCACCTCCGCGTCCGCGACGGGCTGACCCTTCGCGTCGACGACGAAGCCCTCCAGGGTGCTCGCGCCCCAGAGCCCCACGACGACTTCACCGGCCCGCGGCACCTGGAGCAGGCGCAAGGTGCGGCGGCTGAAGCCCGGCGCCTCGGCGGTGAGCTCGTAGCGTCCGGGCGCCAACTGCGTGAAGGCGAAGCGGCCCTGGGCATCACTCGTCGTCTCCGCCGCTTCTTCCGGCAAGCCGGTGGGGGCCGCCCAGGCCGTGGGCGTCCCGGGGTAGGGCCGCAGCGTCAGTGAGGCGAGCGGCACCGGCTCCTCGCGCCCTTCCGCCACGGTGCGCCCGCTCAGCGTCACGCCGTCGGGCAGGCGCAGCTCGACGGCCGTCTCCGCCTCGCCGAGCGGACGCGTGGCCTCCAGCCGCACGGGGCCGTGGCCCGGGGCATGCGCGGACAGCAGGTAGTCGCCGGGCGCCGCGGGCAGGCGGAGCACACCGCCGTCCGCCGTGGTGCCCTCGCCCGCGCGGCGCCACGGCGTGGCCCCGGTGCCGTCCGCGCCCACCCGCAGGTAGGCCCGCACGCGCGCGCCCGTCACGGGCCCCTGGGCGTCCACCACGCGCACCACGAAGGCGCCCAGCTCGGCGTCGGGGGCGGTCTCCAGCGGCGGGGTGGGCGGCGTGCTGGCGCGGGACGGGGCGCCGCTGGTGACGGGCGCTGGTGCGCTCAAGGCCGCGGCCTCCGGGCGTGCGCCAGCGGGGGCCGCGGGGACGGGCATGCGGAACCACAGCAGCAGCACCGCCGCGATGGCCAGGCACAAGGCAATCAAGAAGGGGGTTCGATGGCGCACGGGCTCGGCCTCCCCCGCGTCCGGCCGTCGCCGTCGCGGCTGCCCACAGTGTAGGCCAGCCTCGCAGTGAACCGAAACTTCAGGAGGGAGCGGGCGCGTAGACGCGCAGGGCCGCGGGGGCTACCTCGAAGCGCATGGGCGTCTTGCCCACGAGCTCGCCGTCCGCGTTCACCTCCTGGATGGGGTCGGCCTCCACGTAGAGCCGCGCGGCGCGCAGGGCGGTGACGGCGGGGTGCTCCACGTGCTCGCCCGAGCGCAGGGACAGGGCCACGCGCATCAACGTGGCGATGTCCTGGAGCTGGCCCAGGCCCGTCCCTTCGTGCCCCGACGCGGCGGAGGGCGCGGCGATGGCGTAGATGTCCAGCCGCCGGTCATCCAGCCGGGCATCGGGCGCCACCATGTTTCCGGCGCCGTGGTAGAGGCCGTTGCCCACCACCAACTGGAGCACGTCCAGCGCCAGCTCCTGGTCATCCGCCTTCAGCCGGATGTGGAAGGGGCGCAGGTCCTTCACCTCCGCCGCGGCCGCCACGGGGTAGGCCAGCTTGCCCGCGCGCTGCTTCAGCCGCTTCGTCAGCCGCTTGGCGATGCCGGTGGCCAGTCCCAGGCTGGCCGCGTTGAGGAAGGGGCGCCCATTGGCCAGGCCCACGTCCACGCGGGCCGTGTAGCCCTGGGCGATGACGTCACAGGCGGCCTCGATGTCGGGCGGAATTCCCAGCGAGCGCGCGAAGTCGTTGCCAGTGCCCAGCGGGAGGACGCCCAGCGTCACGTCGCGGCCCAGCAGCCGGACCACCGCGCGGCTCAGGGTGCCGTCGCCTCCTCCCACGATGAGGCGGCGGGTGCCCCGTGCCACCATCCGCTCCACCACCGCGTTCAGCCGATCCGCTCGGGACAGCGCGTGGCATTCGACGATGGAGACACCCCGCGCCACGAGTGTTTCCCTGGCGGTCTCGAAGGCCTCACGCCCTGAACGCGAGCGCGTATTCACCACCAACACCGCGGGGCCGTCATCCAGGACGGGCCTGCATGGGGGCTTGATGAGGGCGGGTTCCAGGGTGCCTCCTCTTTCGTGTCGCCCGCCAATCTGTGCACGCACTGTCCGTCCGACCAGCGGGACGCGAGGTGGTGTCGCGCGCGCATCCTCGCGGTGAGTCGCCCCGTGCTCCGGTGCATTCCCGATGTCGGGTGCCACGTGGGCGTGCATGCGTGCGTCGGCGGGTGAACAAGTCCATCCGGCTGCACGCTTCCGGATGAGTGGATGACTGCCCACCTCTGCGCTGGAGCTGGCCCCATGCAGGTGTCAGTCAGGCCTGGAGAGCAAGTCGCATGGCACGAGGAAGCAAGGCGAAGTACACGGCGAAGCAGAAGCGGATGGCCGAGCACATCGAAGAGGGCTACGAGAAGCGCGGCGTCTCCGACGAGACGGCCGAGTCCCGGGCCTGGGCTACCGTGAACAAGCTCACGGGCGGCGGGATGAAGAAGGGCGGCTCGGGCAGCAAGGCCAAGGTCGCGCGCAGCCGTCCCCTGGCGCGGAAGAACGCGCGCAAGGCGGGCCGCAAGGGAGGCAAGGCCACCGCCGCGAAGCGCGCCGGCACCCGTCGCAGCGCCGCCACCGGCCGCACGCGCAAGCCCGCTGCTCGAGCCACGCGTTCGGGTTCCAAGTCCACCGCTGCCCGGAGCACCGCGGCTCGTCGCGCCACCGCGCGTCGCACCACCACCGCCGCGAAGCGGCCTGCTTCCAAGTCCCGGAGCGGCACGCGTCGCGGAACCAGCAGCCGCGGTCCACGCAGCCGCACCTAGCACGCCGCCGCTTCCCCATCCCTCTCGCGGGGGTGGGGAAGGGCGGGGGCGCGGCTTCAGCGCCGCTCGTCGTCCTTCCCCACCTGGCTGGTGCCGGACTCGTTCCAGGGCCATTCGCGCCGGGACGCCTCGTAGCGCGCGAGCAGCGCCGCCGGGTCCTTCACCAGCGTGCGGCAGCCCGCGGCGCGCAGGTCATCCGGAGGAAAGCCGCCCGCCAGCACGCCCACGGAGGGCAGGCTCGACTTGTTGGCGGCGAGCGCGTCATAGGGCGTGTCGCCCACGACGACCGTCACGTCCGGAGAAGGCTTGCCCAGCCGCGCCAGGGCGGCCTCGAAGATGTCCGGGTGGGGCTTGCTCTTGTCCACCTCGTCCGCGCTCGTCTTCGTCTCGAACAGGCCTTCGATGCCGCACAGCTTCACGTAGTGCTTCAGCTCCTGCTCTTTCGCGCTGGAGGCCAGCACGATGCGGATGCCGCCCGCGCGCAGCCGCTGGAAGAGCTCCCGTACCCGGGGGAAGGGACGCACCTTCGGCAGGAACTCGTCCAGGAACAGCTTGCCGCGGTATTCGTCCAGCTCCTTGCCGAAGCGCTCCACTTCCTCGTCGTTGAAGAAGACGGGGATGATCTGGTCGGCGCCCTTGCCAATCTGGCTGCGCACGTGCGCGAACGGGATGTCCCGGCCGAAGTGAAGGAAGGCGCGCCGCCATGCCTCGGCGTGCTCGTCCACCGAATCCACCAGGGTTCCATCCACGTCGAAGATGACGTTTTCCACCATGTGCCTTGTCCCTCGGCCTCGAAGGTGGGGATGCCGAGGGTGGCGGTCAACCGTCCGTGGGCTGGGTGGTGGGGGTGGACTCCACCAGTGTCCGCGTCTGTACGTCGTAGCCTTCGGGCGCGGTGAGGGTGAAGCCGTCGTTGGGCAGGGCCGCGTTCAGCTCCACGCGCGTGAGCACCGTCTCGCCTACGCGCTTGCCTCCCTGCCACCGGCCAAGGCGCTTGGGCACGCACAGCGACAAGGCCGCGTCGCAGTGCTCCTCCTCCACGCGCTCCTCGGCCGCGGCGCCGTCCGGTGAGACGGTGCGCCGGCCCAGGAAGTCCAGCTGGGGCCAGCGCAGCACGTAGACCATCTCCAGTCCCGCGGCGTCACCGTCCAGCTTCTGCACCAGCTCCACCGCCTGCGGCGCCAGCGGGTGCGTGGCGCGGCGGACCGTCGCGTGGCTCAGCAGGAGCGGCGTCCGGAAACCCTCCGGCATGAAGGGGTGGAACGTCTCCGACAGGAAGCCGGCGAGCTTCGCGGGCGGCAGCTCCGAGGTGAAAGTCGTGAAGCGCTTCTCCCCGTCGAGCTGCTGGAAGAAGTGCGCGCCGTCCCACGCGAAGGTGCGCGAGGCGGGCGGGCCCAGCGTGCCACGCAGGCGCTGCGGCGCGCGGTATTCGAAGGTGAATGTCACCGGCTCCAGCCCCGCGTCCTGCACGGTGCCGGCGATGCGGTAGCTCTTCAGCTTCGCTTCGCGGGTGACGAGCCCGGCTTTGACTTCGGGCAGCAGTGTGGCCGCGTCATCGCCGCCCTTCTTGGGGCAGCCGGTGAGGGCCGTCAGGGCACACAACAGGAGGAGGCGTTCACGCATGGGAGGGCACAAAAGCAAGAAGGCCCGCCTGTCGCCAGGGGGCCTTCCGCATGAACCGCGCGGCTTGCGCGGTGTGGACTACTTGACCGCCACGCCCACGGCGCTGGAGCTGGTCACGCCGATGATGGTGCCGGTCAGGGCGTAGATGCCGTGACGCGCGGTGGTGCCCGCGGTCAGCAGCTCCACCTTGGAGGCGCCCATGGCCTTGGCCTCGGCGATGAGCAGCTTGTTGATGACGGTGTCGAGGTCGCTCTGCACGATGTCGACGATGTGGAAGATGGCGGTCAGGCCCAGGGCGTTGGCCTGAACAACGGCCACGGCCTCACCGTTGGAGGCGATCTCCGTGCCGGAGACAACGGCGCTCTCAACGCTGGTGCAGGCAACCATGCTGCTGGCGGCAACGGCGGACAGGACGAGCTTCTTCATGTTCTTTCCCCTCTTGAATTGGATGCTTGTGTGGCGGCCGGACGCCTTGGAGAGCAACCGGCCGTTGTCTTGAGACCTTCAAGCGGGCGGGGTCGTAGCAGATGTCGACTCCATGTCAAGGTCCGTCCGAGACACTTGGTATCGCTCCGGTTGGGCGGCTGCGCGTTGCAATGCACACCTCCTCTTGCTAGCCAACCTCGAGGCTCCCTTCATGGACACCGTCTCCGCTGCCCGCCCCGCGCCGCGTTACTGGGTGCACCTGTTGCTCCTGGTGCTGACGGTAGGGACCACCTTCACCTCGTACCTGCTCTACTTCCATTTCCAGCGGCCCTACTCACTGGGAGAGGTGTCCCCCGAAGCGGCCTTCCGCGCGCTGGCCTTCAGCCTGTCGCTGCTGGCCATCCTGGGGACCCACGAGATGGGGCACTACCTGTTGGCGCGCTGGCACCGGGTTGAAACATCCCTGCCATATTTCATCCCGCTGCCGGTGCTCGGCGTGGGCACGCTGGGCGCCGTCATCCGCATTCGCGACCGCATCCCGAACCGCAACGCCCTGGTGGACATTGGCGCGGCGGGACCGCTCGCGGGGTTGGCGGTGGCCCTGCCCATCCTCTTCTGGGGGCTGGCTCACTCCACCGTGGTGGATGCGCAGCACATCCCGTCCACCCTCTTCCCGGGGGACGGCTCGCTGTGGGCCATTGGCCGGGACGTCTTCACCTGGGTGATGGACCGCGTCACCAACGCGCCGCCCGCGCCGGAGACGCCTTTCAACGGCGTGCAGACGCTCTTCGGCGACAGCCTGTTGATGCAGGGCCTGACGCGCCTGGCCCTGGGGCCGCTTCCGGAGGGCAAGGACATCCTGGTCCATCCGGTGGTCATCGCTGGCTGGTTCGGGCTGCTCGTCACGCTGCTGAACCTGATGCCCGTGGGGCAGCTCGACGGCGGGCACCTGGCCTATGCGCTGTGGGGCCGGCGCGCCCACTGGGTGGGCCGCGCGGTGGCGTTGGTGCTGTTGGTGCTCACCCTTTTCGTCACCGCGTCCTGGGGCTTGTGGCTGCTGGTGACGAGCAAGCTGGTAGGCTTTGGCCATCCCGAGGTGGTGGAACCCCAGCAGCCGCTCAGTCCACTGCGGAAGTGGATCTGCGCGCTGTGCCTGCTGGCACTCATCGGCTGCGCCATGCCCATTCCCCTGCGCCAGGTGATGACATGAAGTTCCAGTGTGACGCGTGCGAGCGGCTCGTGCCGCTGGAGACCTACCGGATGGAGGCCGGGGGGCTCGTGGTGACGTGTGGCCGCTGCGGCGCGGACAGCCGCGTGGGCCCGCCGGTCACCACCGCGCCGCGAACGGAGGTGCCGGCTGCTCCCGTCGCGGTGGCTGCGCCGTCGCTGGCGGTGCCGGTGGTGCCGCCCTCCGACAGCTGGAGCGCTTCCGCGCCAGTGACGCCGGCCCTGCGGGTGGTGCGCTCGGAGTCGGCGCCGCTGACGGACGACGCGCTCTTCGAGCCGCCCCCTGGCGTCTGTCCCAAGTGCGTGGCGCCTCGGCGCGAGGAGGCCCTGTCCTGTCCGCAGTGCGGGCTCGTCTACGTCAACTACCAGCCCGAGGAGCACCCCCTGTCGGACGTGCTGGCGGACGCGTGGCGCAAGCTGGCGGCGCGCTGGGAGGACTGGGACACCCATGACCGGCTGATGACGCTGGCGGTGGGGCGGGGCGAGCTGGCCATGGCGGGGCGGCTGTACCGGATTCGCCTGGCGCGTGCGCCCGACGATGCCGTCGCCCGGCGGGGCCGTGATGAGGTGGTGCGCAGGGCCACCCTGGTGGTGCCGTCATCGGTGGAGCCCGCCGGAACCCCCAACGTCTTCCGGCGCCTGAAGACGGTGGCGGTGGGCGTGGGCTTCATCGTGGTGCTGGTGCTGGCCGTGCTCGTCTTCCAGCACCTGTGCACGCTGAGCGCGGGGTACTGAGGGCCGGGCTGTCCGGGCGCCGTGCCGCCGAGGGCGGTGCGGCTCGCTGGCGGAGGAGCAGGCGGCCACCCGGGCCAGAGGGCGCGACCGCGGCCGGAAACGCGCTTGAAACGGCGGTCGCTGCTATTTTGTCCGGCCGCTTCCCGTCTCCCCCTCGGTGCCGATGTCGCTCTCCGTCTCCACCCCTCCGTCCGTCGACAGCCTGCTCGGTCCGGGAGGCGCGCTCGAGGTCGCGCTGCCCGCGTATGAGCACCGCCCGGAGCAGCTTCAGATGGCGCGCGCCGTGGAGCGGGCCTTCGCCGAGCACAGCTACCTGCTGGCCGAGGCGGGGACCGGCACGGGCAAGACGCTTGCCTACCTGGTGCCCGCGCTGCTGTCGGGACGCCGGGTGGTCGTGTCCACGGCCACGAAGACCTTGCAGGACCAGATTTTCTTCAAGGACCTGCCGCTGATGCGGGAGAAGATGGGCCTGCGCTTCGAGGCCGCGTACCTCAAGGGCCGCAGCAACTACCTCTGCCTGCACCGCTATGACGCCTTCTCCAAGGAGCCGCAGTTCGGCTCGCGCGAGGAGTCGCGCTACTGGCCCAAGCTGAAGGCGTGGGCGGAGGAGACGGACACCGGCGACCGCAGCGAGCTGGACCTGCCCGAGTCCTTCAGCGCCTGGTCGCGCCTGTCCACCACATCCGAGACATGCGTGGGCACCAGGTGTCCGCAGTACGAGACGTGCTTCGTCACGCGCATGCGCAAGCGCGCGGAGCAGGCGGACCTGCTGGTGGTCAACCACCACCTCTTCTTCGCGGACCTGGCGCTGCGCAGCTCCGGCAAGCGCACCGAGGGCGTGCTGCCCTGGTACGAGGCCGTCATCTTCGATGAGGCCCATGCGCTGGAAGACGCGGCCAGTGGCCACTTCGGTTGCAGCGTGTCCAACTACCGGCTGGAGGAGCTGGCGCGGGACGCGGTGGCGTCGCTGAAGGAGGACGACGCCCGCCACGCCATGCTGCGCGCGCTGGCGGCCCGGTTGCGCGCGGGGGCGGATGCGCTCTTCGCGCAGGCGCCCCGGGCGCTGGGGCTGTCCGGCCACGAGGCCTCCGTGGCGTTGCGCGCGGAGGTCATGGCGAAGCTGTCCACGCCGCTGGAGGGCGTGCGGGACGCGCTGGCCGCGTTGTCCGCCTTCACGGTGGGCGAGCGCGAGCCGGAGCTGGCCGCCATCACCCGCCGCTCGGACGAGATGGAGGAGCAGCTCTCCTTCCTGGAGAAGGCCGAGTCCTCGGACCACGTCTACTGGGCGGAGCAGCGGGGCAAGGGCCTCTTCCTGCGCGCCAGCCCCATCGACGTGGCGAAGGAGCTGCGCGAGCGGATGTACGGCGCGCTGGACACGGTGGTGTACACGTCCGCGACGCTGGCGGCCGACAGCCGCTTCGACTTCTTCGCCAACCGCATGGGCCTGTACGGCGAGGACGGCCAGCCGGTGACGCGCGTGCGGACGCTGGCGGTGCCCAGCCCCTTCGACTACCCGTCGCAGGCGGCGCTGTACCTGCCCACGCACCTGCCGGACCCGTCCGCGCCGGGCTTCATCGAAGAGGCGGCGGAGGAGATTGAGCGCCTCTGCGAAGTCACGGGTGGGCGCGCCTTCGTGCTCTTCACGTCCCTGCGCAACATGGTGCGGGCCTATGAGCTGGTGGCGCCCCGGTTGCCCTATCAGTCGCTGCTGCAAGGCGAGCGTCCCAAGCAGCAATTGCTGGAGGCCTTCCGCGAGACGCCGAGCGTCCTCTTCGCGGCGCACAGCTTCTGGGAGGGCGTCGACGTGCCGGGCGACGCGCTGAGCCTGGTCATCATCGACCGGCTGCCCTTCGCGTCGCCAGGAGACCCGCTGGTAGCCGCGCGCATCAATCAGCTCCAGCAGCGAGGCGAGGAGCCCTTCGAGCAGTACCAGCTCCCGCACGCGGCGCTGGCGCTGCGGCAGGGCTTCGGCCGGCTCATCCGCACGCAGTCGGACCGGGGCATCGTGGCGATGCTGGACCGGCGCATCGTGACGAAGGCGTATGGCCGCGTCTTCCTCGACAGCCTCCCGCCCGCGCGCCGCATGGAGGACGTGGTGTCGCTGAGCCGCTGGTTCAACGGCCCGGTGCGGCCAGTGCGCACCATCCGCTGAGCCTCAGGGCGCGTCGCGCAGCCGCAGGCCGATGCGCGCCAGCAGGGGCGGGCCCAACGTGTCCACCCCGGCGCGGCCCGCGAGGTACTCGCGGTCGAAGAGGTTCTCCACCGCGCCGAAGACGTGCAGCTTCCAGAAGAGACGGCGGCTGGCGGACACGTCCACCACGGCGTAGCCACCCATGGGGCGCTCGTTGAGGTCGTCCTCGAACTGCGCGCCCGTCACGCGAAGCTGCACCGTGGCCGTCACGATGTCGGGGTCGTGGAAGGTGAGGATGGCGGTGCCCCGGTGTCGTGGGTCCTGGGCGAGCTGCTTGCCCACCAGCCCGGGCTGCCCGGGCGAGCGCGTCACGACAGGGTCCACGAAGGTGTACGCGAGCAGCGCCGTCCACTGGCGTGCCAGCTTCCAGTCCACGCTCGCCTCCACGCCGCGCACCCGCGCCTGCCCCAGGTTCTCCCGCTGGCGCGAGGAGCCATCCGGAAGCGGCTGCTCCAACGTGACGTTGGTGATGGGGTCGTCGAGCACGTTCCAGAAGCCCGTCACGCGCGTGGTGAGGCCCAGCGAGGAGGACTCGGCTTCCACGCCGGCCTCGGCGCCCCACAGCCGCTCCGCGCCCAGGTGGGCGTTGGCGGCGGTGAGGATGGTGCCCACCTGGAAGGGGCGGTACAGCTCGTTGAGCGTGGGGGCGCGGAACGCACGGTAGGCGGAGGCGCGCAGGGTGAGCCCCTCCAGCGGGCGCACTCGCAGGCCCAACCGTGGGCTGAGCTGCTGCTCGGTGCGGTCGTCGAAGCGCGTCGTGTCCACCGCGCCGTTGGCGCGCTCCAGACGCTGCTCTCCGTTCTGGTTGCGCCACACGTCCATCCGGAGCGCGGCGCTGAGCTCCAGGGCGGGCGAGGGCGTGTAGAGGTCCTCGATGAAGACACCGCCGGACAATTGGGTGCCTCCGGTGTCGCGCAGTCGGAGGGAGGTCTCCGAGGGCGCGGGCGGGAAGATCTGCTCCCGGGACGTGCCCGCCATGCGGCGCGCGTCCAGGCCCGCGGTGAGGACGTGCGTGCCCAGGGCCGTCCAGGACGGGCCGGTCCAGACGAGGGACGCGCCCTGGTCGTTGGCGGGTACGTCCTGGCTGGCGGTCAGCGCCTCGGAAGAGCGGTCCTGGGCGATGCGCGCGCGGTCCTGTTCGAAGCGCTGCACGCGGCCGAAGAGGTCCAGCGTGAACGTGCCGCTGTCCGCGGTGCGCAGCCGTGCGCCCGCGCCGAAGTGTGCCAGCTCCACGCGCGCGGTGGTGAGCCGGGTGCCGCCGTTCTGGTCCTCGCGGAACAGGCCGGCGCGGGCGGAGAGGGTGAGCGCATCGGTGGCATCCGCTTCGACGCGCCCGTTGAGGACGGCGTGGCTGCTGGGTGTGTCCGCGTCGATGGCGCCGCGCTGGGCGGCACTGACGATGGGGTAGCCGTCGCTGTCGAGCAGCTCTGCCTCCAGCGAGGCGCGGACGGGACCCCACATCTCCGCGCCGCGTGCCGCGAGCATGCCCGTATGCGCGTTGCCATAGGTGGCATCCGCGTCGAGCTGCGCTCCGGTGATGTCGCGTGACACGAGCTGCACGACACCGCCGAGCGCGCCACTGCCGTAGAGGGCGGAGCCTCCGCTGGGGACGACCTCGATGCGCTCGAGCCCGAGCCGTGGCAGCGAGCGCCAGAAAATCCAGCCACCGAACGGGTCGTTGACGGGAATGCCGTCGAGCAGCACGAGGCTGCGCGCCACGCCCGAAGGCGCGAGCCCGCGCAGGTTGAGTCCCTGCGCCGTCGGGTCGGAGACGAGGCTGGGCGTGCGGCGGAAGGTGGCGGCGGAGGGCACGGTGCGGACCAGGGAGTCCTGCGTCAGCGTGGGGCTCCGGTCGATTTCCGGGCGGGGGAGGACCGTGGTGGTGGCGGGCACGTCCCTCGCTGGCCGGGGACGCCGCGAGCCCGTGACGACGGTCCGCCTCACGTCAGCGTCTTCTGCCTCCGCCCGCTCCCGCGTGGGCGCATCCTTTGGTGGCTGCCCGTTCGTGTCAGGAATCTCCTGGGCCTCGGGAGCAGGCGCCGCCATCACCGTGGAGGAGGCGAGGGCCCAGAGCAGGGGCGCGAGCACCCGGATGCGGCGCACGTGAGGACTCCGATGAGTGACGAGGAGGTCGGGCATCGATGCCCGCTCTAGCAGCCCGACGCCTCGGTTCCAGGTCTTCGGGCGGATGACGCCGCCAAAGGTGGCGCCTGTCCGTCTGATGCTGAACGCACGCACCCAACCCGGCTGCGTCATCCGCCGGCGCGGTTGCCCGCTACGTCCCGCACGGTGAGCACTGCGGCGTCCACCTCCGCCAGGATGCGACGCGCGTGCCGCAGGAAGGCTTCGCCCGCGGGGAGCAGGCGCATGCCACCCCGGGTCCGCTCGAAGAGGCGCGCTCCGAGTTCGTCCTCGAGCGCCTGGATGTGACGGCTGAGCGGCGGCTGCGTCAGGTGCAGGCGGCGCGCGGCCCGGCCCACGTTGCACTCCTCGGCAACGGCGACGAAGGACTGGATGTGCGTAAGGCTCACGTCCGCCACTCTAGCGCTGTCGGCCATACCGAAACAGCATTGGACGCCAGGCACCCTGGACCCTCACCTTGGCGGCCATGAGCATTCCCTTGTTCAAGGGCACGGACGTCGAACGTCTGCGCCGAGCGAGTCAGGCCGCCGCCGGTACGCTGGCTTTCGTTGCCTCGAAGCTGACCCCCGGTGTCACCACGGCGGACATCGACCAGTGGGTTCGCGAGGACACGGCGCGCCGGGGTGGCAAGCCCAGCCAACTGGGGTTCAAGGGCTACCCGGCTACCGTCTGTACCAGCCGCAACCACATCGTCTGTCACGGCATCCCGAACGCAGGCGAGCAGCTGGTCCGTGGGGACATCATCAACGTGGATGTGACGACGTGCCTGGACGGCTTTCACGGGGACACCTCCGCGACCTTCCTCATTGGTGAGGTGTCCGAAGACGCTCGTCGCATCGTGGACGTGGCGCGCCGGTGCCGTGACGCAGGCATCGCCGTCGTCCGCCATGGCGCGCGGCTGGGGGACATCGGCGCGGCCATCGAGGAGCTGGCGAAGAAGGAGGGTTGCAGCGTGGTGGAGGAGTTCGGTGGGCATGGCATCGGCCACCAGATGCATGGGCCGCCCACTGTGCCCCATACCGGAAAGCGCGGCTCGGGCATCAAGCTGCGCTCGGGCATGGTCCTCACCGTGGAACCCATGGTGAACCTGGGTCGGCCGGACATTCGCATCCTGGCCGACGGTTGGACGGTGGTGACCGAGGACGGCAGCCTGTCCGCGCAGTTCGAGCACACCATCCTGGTGACCCCTGACGGCTGCGAGGTGCTCACCCAGCCCGAGCTCGCCCTTTCGCTCGAAATCGCCTGCTGAACGCTTCCCCGCCCTGGGAGGGCGGGCAGGCGGCCATGCCTGCCATGGGTCCTAGGGGTGCCTACCCTTGGAGGATAAGGGCAGGAGGCCGCGCGATGAAGAAGGAGATGCTGTTGTACGAACTGCACCCGGCACTGGTGCACATGCCACTGGCCTTGCTTCCCACGGCGGCGGTGGCGGACCTCATCTCGGTGACGACGGGCGACGGCGCCTGGGCCCGGGTGGCACGCCGCATCTGGGTGGCTGGCTCCATTGGCGGCTTGCTCGCGGGCGTGTCGGGACTGGCGGCCAGCCAGGAGGTCCGACTGGAGACGCCGCGTGCCCGGGACATGACGTTCCTGCATGGCGTGGGCAACGCCTCCGTGCTGCTCGGCGCCTTGGGGGTGACGGTGTGGCGGCTGCGGCGCGAGCCCACCGCGGTCACCGTGGCGCTGGGGCTGGGCGCCTGTGGGCTGGCGCTCTGCACGGCGACACTCGGCGGAAAGATGGTCTACGAGCTGGGCGTGGGACAACCCGCTTCAATGCGCGATGCGAACGCCCCCGCGTTGCTGTCGCGCGACGCGCCGCTGCTGCTGGTGCGCGACGCGCTTCGGGGAGTGCAGTGGCTGGTGACGCGTGCGCGGGAGGTGCTCGCCGGTGGGCGTCCGCTCGCGAAGGGCGCCGCGGGCACGGCGCCTGAGGACGCGTCGCTCACGTTGTCCTCGCCCGTCGCCGTGTTCCACGGCCCGGGCCGTCCCATGCCTCAGGCGTAGTGCCCGCCCTTCCGGCGTCCATGTCATGACACTTCGGCGTGACGTGGATACCCCCGCACAGACTGCTGCGGGGTGGGTTTGCCGTCCCCGGCAAATGGCGCTAGAGCTGCGCGCCAGCGAGTGGGGGACGACGCATGCGCACACGAGGGGAAGTCGCAGCGGTAGTGCTGGGCATCATGCTGGTCGGAGCGAGTGCTTCGTTGCTGGTCCCCCGGTGGGCGCTCGGCAATCAAGGGGCAGCGCGCGAAGTCGCCCGGACGCCCGCGGCTCCCCCCAAGGTCGCCGCCGAGCCGCGCTTCCACGTCGAACCCGCGAAGGATGACACCGGCCGCTCGGTGCAGGTGGCGAGCCTTCGCGACGAAGCGCCGGAGTGGGAGCGGTTCGCTGCGCGCGCGTTGGTTCCGCTGACGCCGGACGAACGGGCCTTGCTTCAAGAAGAGCCGGTGGACGACCTGGCGGCGCTGGTGACGCGCACGGAGCGCGCCTTCATGGACGCCACGCCCGAAGCACGCGTGGAGAAGGAACGCCGCTATCTGGCGGCGCTGAACCTGGTGGCGAAGCTGGCCCCGCCGCCGGAGCCGTCGGCCGAGGACCTCCGCGCGCGCGAAGTGGACGCGCGCTACCAACAGGCGCTCACCGTGGAGCAGGTGAAGTGGCGGTCGCTTCCGCCAGAGGAAGGGTCGCGTCAGCACGACGCCTTCAAGGAAGCCTTCTTCCGCGCGGAGGAGACGCGATGAAGGCGCTCTTCACGCTGATGTTGCTGGCGCCCGCGTTGGTGCTGGCCGGGCCGCACTACGTGGCCTCGCGCGACTGGGGCACCTTCATCTGGTTGAGCACGTGGCTGGACGCGGGGCAGACGTACACCTTCGAGACGCGGGATTTGACGGGCACCGCGCCGGACACCGTCCTTCACGTGCTCCGAGACCGGGGCGGCTGGAGCCAGGTGGCCATGGGCGATGACTGCGCGGGCGCGGCGCGTTCCTGCGTGACGTTCACCGCGCCGGACTCCGGGCTCTACCGCGTCTGGGTGCGCGCCTATGCGGAAGGACGCGGTGGGACGGCCAGCCTGTATCGCAACGGAGCGCTTCTCCTGAGCAACCAGCCCTTCGGCGGCGTGCCGCTCAGCTTCGCCTGGAACGTGAAGGACACCTTCCGGGCCACGTCCACGACGCCGGGCGCGGGGGACCACCTGGTCTTCCTGCTGCGCTCCAACGCGGAGTACCTGCAACACGACGATGACAGTGGGCCTCGCTCCTACCCGTTGGTCGTCGCGGCGAGCACACAGAACGCGGGCGCCCAGCGCGTGGTGGTGGGCCGCTTTCCCGGGAGCACGGGCACGGCCAGCTTCGTCCACGACGACGCGCTGTGGTCCACCATCTTCAGCGACAACGACGAGGATGAAGACGGCATCTCCAATGCCCTGGAGCCGCTGGTGGGGATGAACCCGGACTCGAAGGACTCGGACGGGGATGGGATACCGGACACGCTGGAGCTGTTCGGCAATGACGGCTTCTCCTTCTCCGAGTGGGGCAGCCCCACGGTGAAGGACCTCTACGTGGAGGTGGATTGGATGGAGCACCCCACCAATCCCTATCTCACGCGGAAGCCCTATGCCGGGCTGGTGGCGGACGCGGCGGCGGTGTTCGCGCGGGACGCGGGCGTGCGACTGCATGCCTTCGTCGACAGCGCGCTGCCCTGGCATGAAGTGGTGTGCTTCGGCGCGTGCAGCGGCGGCGTGGACTTCTATTCGTTGAAGCAGGGCGGGTTCTCCACCGGGTACCCGGAGCGGCGGCCCTACTTCCACTATGCGGTGTGGGCCTACCGGCAGGGCAGCAGCACGTCGTGTTCATCCGGCAAGGCGGAGGTGCTGGGCAATGACCTCATCATCAGCCTGGGGTGCTGGAGCAGCCCGAGCATCCAGGAACAGCGTGGCACCTTCATCCACGAGCTGGGCCACAACCTGGCGCTGGACCACAACGGCAACGACGTGGCGGGGCAGACCAGCGTGGTGCACGCCAGCGTGATGAACTACCGCTATCAGATGCTCGGCGTGGGCTCGCCGGGCTCGCACACGTACTCGTTTGGAGGCAATGCGTGCGCGGCGTGTAGCGCGTCCCCCAAGAGCAAGTGTGTCTCCTGCCGGAACGGCTTCCTGGGGTGCGGCTTCCCTGGGTGCGGCTCGTGCGACTGCGATGTGAATGAGTGGGGCGCCGTGGAGCTGGACTTCCTGGACGACGGCGACGCGGACGACGGCACCCACCGCGCGCTGCTGGCGAAGTACGCTCCGGACGACAAGGGAGGGCCGGTGCGGTTCCAGCCGCGCGTGCCCCACGCGGAGCCACCCGTCGCGGCGCGTCGCCTGAAGGTGGAGCGCACGCGGGAGCGGCTGCGGGCGCGGGGACAGGTGGAGGGGCAGGACTTCTTCGTGTCGACCGACGGAACGACGCTGTACGCTGAGTGCCCATGAGCATTCGCCCGCGTCCGGCCCGTTGGCGTGCCCCGGTGCGCTGGGCGAGCGGTGCCGCGGGGCTCCTCCTGACCGGCTTGATGGGCTGCCAGATGAAGTGCTCCGAGCAGGTTCCCGACGCCAGGCGCGCTTTTTCACTCCGGCGCGAGAGCCCATGTGTCCAGGTCTGGCGCGCGGCCCAGGTGGACGTGGCGTTCAAGGAAGAGCCCGAGGACGCCGCGCAGCAGCGCACGGACACGCGGCTGGAGCGCCGCTTCACCGTCGCCCGGCAGTTGCGCGGTGCGTACCGGCACCAGGACCGGTGGGCCTCCGTGCTGGAGTACGAGGCGGGGCCGGTGCGCGGCGGCGTGAGCTACGGCCTCCAGGTGCCGGACGTGCTGGCGGACCTGACGGGGCAGGTCGTTCAGTGGACCAGCCATCGCGAGCCCGCGTCCTGTCCGACGAAGGAGGATGGCGAGGTTCCCGTGCTGTTGTCGGGGGACACCCTGCGGGACGCGGAGGGCCGGCTGTTGCTGCTCACGGTGCCGAGTGCTCCCACCACCATCGCGGGAGACGTGCTGCTTCCTCCAGGGCTCGTTCCGGAGCTGGGCTTTCAATGGGAGGACGCGGGCTGCACGCTGGCGGATGGGACGCATGCGCTGGACGTCCACCTCCGTGTGACGCACGCGAATCGTTCGCAAGGCCCGGGGACCACCGTGACGGTCGAGGTAGGACAGCCGGCCCCGCTGCCCCTGGACGGTGTGCGCTATGTCGTTCGGGTGGCGCGTGCCACGGCGGATATGCAGGGCCGATGTGGGCAGGCTGTGTTCACGCTGATGCGCGAGGACCTGCTCGAACAGGGGCAGTCCGGGCCCTGAGTCACGGCGTGGGTGCCGTTCCTGGAAATAGTCTGCCTTACCGCTCGTTGTGCGGGACCGGTATGTAGGCATGCCGCGCCCAAGCGCTTCATGCGTCGTGTGGGCCCAAGCCTGCTATCTTCGCGGGCTTCAACGGACACCTGAGGGACGACACCATGCGAAGCGGGCTGAAGCGGAACTGGGCGGGGTTCGCGGTGGGCGGCCTGCTCGGCGCATGGGTGCTCGGCTGTGGCGGCTCGACGACGGAGGGCTTGGAGTCGTTGGAGCAGGGGACCGCGCCGCCCCCGTCCGTCTCCGTGGACCTGTCGAGCGTGGACCTCCGCACCCGGTTGGAGTCCATCGCCGGCCTCACGGTGCTGACCGACGTCGAGGTCAACGGCTTCCGCTTCTTCACGATGGACTACGAGCAGCCGGTGGACCACCTGCGTCCCTGGGGCACGCGCTTCCAACAGCGGGTGACGCTGATGCACCGCTCGGAGACGGCGCCCATGGTGCTGGACACGGAAGGCACCGCCCTCTTCGAGGAGCCCATCCCCGCCGAGCCCACGGACCTGCTCCAGGGCAACCAGCTCACCGTGGAGCACCGCTTCTACGGCGCGTCCAAGCCGGCCGACATGGACTGGCGGAAGCTGACGATGTGGCAGGCGGCCGCGGACGCCCACCGGCTCGTCGAAGCCTTCAAGCCGCTGTACGGCGGGCGCTGGTTGTCCACCGGCGTCTTCAAGGGCGGCACCGCCGCCCTGGCCCACCGCTTCTATTTCCCGAACGACGTCCACGCCACGGTGACCTATTCGGCGCAGCACAACCGGGGCCTCCATGACGCGCGCCACGGGCGCTTCATCCTCACCAAGGTGGGCGACGCGGCCTGCCGCCAGCAGCTCGCGTCCCTCCAGTACGCCGCGCTGACCCGCCGCGACGAACTGCTGCCCTTCATGGATGGCTACGACGCCCAGGGCTTCACCTTCAACACGCTGGGGAAGGACCGCGCCTTCGAGTTCGCCGTCATCGAGGTGCCCTTCATCTTCTGGCAGTACTACGGCATGGCGGGGACGTGTGAAGGGCTGCCCTCGCCGGAGGCGAGCGCGGAGGAGCTCTTCGCCTTCTTCAGCTACGTCTCCACGCTGGAGTTCACCTTCTCCGACCAGGCGCTGGAGGAGTCGGCGCCGCTCTACTACCAGGGCGCCACGCAGCTGGGCGGCCCGGGGTACCCGGAGGTTCACCTGCGGCCGTTGATGCGCTACGCCGGTGAGCACATCCCCACGCGCTTCCCGCCCACGGGCGTGCGCAAGCAGTACGAGCCGTGGACGGTGGGCCTGCTGGAGGCGTGGACCCGCTTCGAGGCCAAGCGGGTGCTGCTCGTCTATGGAGACCTGAGCCCCTGGTCCGCCAGCGCCTTCAGCACCACGACGGGCAACGACGCGTACCGCGTCATCGCCGATGACAGCATCGGCTTCTTCGGCACGCTGAGCGCGCTGCCGGAGCCGCAGCGGAGCTTCCTGCTCGGGCGCCTGTCGGAGTGGGCGGACGCCCCGGTGCAGCTCCCGACGGGGATGGATGCCCTGCGGCGCCGCGAGTCGAGCGACGCGCGCATGAAGGCCTACCGCGCCCGGTAGCGGGCCGGACTTCATGTGCGTGTTTTGACATTCTGCTCAACCCCTCCTTGGCGTCCAGGCGGCCGTGACTACCTTCCGCCCGACTTTCAGGAGGGGTGTACGAATGCTGAAGAACATGCTGATGGCCGCGGCGTTGGGCGTTCTGGTGGTGGGCACGGGCTGCCACCGCAACACGCGGGAGAGCGCCGAGAACGACGCCGAGCGCGCCGTCGACAAGACGGAGGACGCCGCGGATGAGGCGGGCGACAAGATCGAGGACACGGCCGAGGAGGCCGGGGACAAAATCGAAGACGCCACCGACAACTGAGCGTGCTCGCGCGGTGGTCTGCTCCGAGCGGGCAGGCCGCCGCTGTTTCACCGGGCCGGCTCAGGCCGGGCTGGAGTCGATGACCTTCTTCGCGATGCCGAAGGAGAAGCCCGCCCGGGCCAGCGCGGCCAGGTCTCGCTTCCGATTCTCCTCCCGGGTGCCGGGCTGCGTGCGGAAGGGACCCAGCCGCTTCTTCCGCGCCCAGATTCGTGCGGCATCTTCCTCGGACACCTCGTGGGTGGCGTCGGCGACCTTCTTCGCCACGACTTCCGCGGGGACGCCCTTGAGGCGCAGCTTCTGGGCAATCACCCGCGTGCTGCGGCCCGAGGCGCGCAGTGAGTGCGCCTTCATCTGGGCATAGGCCTCGTCGTTGAGCAGGCCGTTGCGCACCAGCTTCGCGACCAGTGCCTCCACCCAGGCCAGCGCCTCGCCGCGCTCACCACCGTGGAACTTGATGGAGCGGTCCACCCGGCGCAGCAGCACGCGCTGCAACTGGCTCTTCGTCGCCGCGTAACGCTTCAGGTAGTGCAGCGCCGCGTTCTCCAGGTAGGTGGGGGACACCTTCCGGGGCCGCTTCGGACCGCGCTCCTTCTTCTTGTCGGGTCCTCCCCGTGACTCATCCATCACGGGCCTGGGTCTACCACCCAGGTCCGACACCTGGAAGGAACGCTGGGAGGAGCGTGCGGCCCGTCAGTCGCTCCCTGACTGGTAGAGCGCGCACGTCGTGCCGGACGGGTCTTCGATGAAGCAGAAGCGGCCCGTCTTGGCGGAGCCGCGAATCTCCCCGAGCACCCGGCCCCCCATCGCGGTGACGCGCTCCAGGCTCTGCTCCAGGTCCGCCACGGTGATGTAGACCATCCACCCGCCGGGGATGTCCGCGTTCTTGCCGCGCGCATGGCAGATGCCTCCGGCGGGCGTCTCGCCGCCGCCCGGGGGCATCATGACGAAGTCCTCGTAGCCGCCCATGTCCAGGCCGGTGGCGGACCAGCCCACCACGTCCTTGTAGAAGTCCCTCACCGCCACGGCGTCCTTCACCGTGAGGTCCATCCAACCCACGCTCCCTACCGCTGGCTTCTTCATGTCCGTGCTCCTGCCCTTCGAAGTGCCCGAGGCGCGTTAGCCCAGCGACTTCAGGGACTCCGGCACCTGCCAGTCCGGCTTGAGGCGGGAGATGACCTTGGCCAGGTTCTCCTTGTCCTGCGCCTTCTCCAGCGCGGCCTCGGGCGTAATCACGTTGTCCTTCACCAGGCGCTCCAGGTGCATGTCCAGCGTCTGCATGCCCTGGCCCTGGCCCGCCTGCATCTTGGAGGCAATCTGGAACACCTTGCCCTCGCGAATCATGGAGGCGATGGCGGGCCCGCCCACCAGGATTTCCAGCGCGGCCACGCGGCCCTTGCCGTCCGCCGTCTTGATGAGCTGCTGGGCGACGATGCCCGCCAGGCTCTCCGCCAGCATGCCGCGCACCTGCTGCTGCTCGTCGGCGGGGAAGGCGTTGATGATGCGGTCGATGGTGGCCGGCGCGCTGTTGGTGTGCACCGTGGCGAACACCAGCACGCCGAAGCTCGCCAGCTGGAGCGCCAGCTTCATCGTCTCGTTGGTGCGGAGCTCGCCAATGAGGATGACGTTGGGGTCCTCGCGGCCCGCTGAGCGGATGGCGGTGGCGAAGCTGGACGCATGCGGGCCCACTTCCCGGTGCGTCACCTGCGCCCGCATGGACTCGTGCACGAACTCCACCGGGTCTTCGATGGTGAGCACGTGCGCGGGCCGCGTCTTGTTGATGTAGTTGATCATCGCGGCAAGCGTGGTGGACTTGCCGCTGCCCGTGGGGCCGGTGACGAGCACCAGCCCGCTGCGGCGCTCCGACAGCTTGCGCACCACCTCCGGCGTCTTCAGGTCCTCCAGCGACAGCACCTTGCTGGGGATGGTGCGGAAGACGGCCGCCAGGCCCGTCATCTTGTTGAAGTAGTTGGCGCGGAAGCGGGCCTTCGTCCCGTAGCTGTAGGCGAAGTCCAGGTCCAGGTCCTCGACAATCTGCCGCTGCTGCTCCGGCGAGCAGATTTCGAAGAGCAGCGCCTGCATCTCCGGCGCGCTGAGGGGCTGCTCGCGCAGCGGCACCAACTCGCCGCGGATGCGGCCCATGGGCGGGTAGCCGATGCCCAGGTGCAGGTCGCTGCCCTTCTGCTCCAGCAGCGCATCGAACAGGACGGCCAGACGGGGCGTCGTCATCTCAGGAACCCTTCCTTCCCATCAGCGAGCCCATCTTGCTGAGCAGCCTCGCGCTATCCTGCTGCGTCTCCGGCGCGGCCACGGTGGCGCCGGACCGCTTGCCCGTCACCACCGCCTCCAGCTCGTCCGGGTTGTCCGCGAAGCCCTTGGCGACCTCCAGCTTCACCTTCCCGGCGCGCACCAGGTCCGCCAGCGAGTCCTCGAAGCGGATGATGCCCAGGCTCTTGCCGCGCTGCTGGAGCGAGGGAATCTGGAACGTCTTGTTGTCGCGGATGAGGTTGCCCAGCGACACCGAGCCCGGCAGCACCTCCGCCGCGGCCACCAGCCCCTTGCCGTCCGCGCTTGGCATCAGCCGCTGGCTGACGATGAGCCGCAGGCCGCTGGACAGCGACAGGCGCACCTGCTGCTGGTCCCCCGGCGGGAAGAGGTCGATGAGCCGGTCGATGGTCTTCGCCGCGCTCGGCGTGTTCATGGTGCTGATGAGCAGGTGGCCCGTCTCGGCGGCGGACAGCGCCATGCGCACCGTCTCCGTGTCGCGCAGCTCGCCCACCACGATGACGTCCGGGTCTTCACGCAGGCTGCCCTTCAGCGCGCTGGCGAACGTCTTGGTGTGCGAGCCCACCTCGCGCTGGCTGATGAGCGCGCGCTTGCGCGGGTGGACGAACTCCACCGGGTCCTCCACGGTGAGCACGTGGTGGGACGTCTCGCGGTTGATGAGGTCCACGAGCGCCGCCAGCGTGCTCGTCTTCCCGTGGCCGGACGGGCCGGTGATGACGATGAGTCCCTGGTGGTGGTGTGTGGCCTTGGCGATGTCCGCGGGCAGGCCCAGCGACTCCAGCGTGGGCACTTCCCGCGCAATCAGCCGGAAGGTGCCCTTGAGGCCGGTGCGCTGGCGGCTGACGTTGACCCGGAAGCGCCCCATCTCCGGCGTCTCCAGGGAGAAGTCACAGCTGCCCTCGCGCTCCAGCACGGGCCGCAGCCGCTCCGGCACCACCGGCAGCAGCAGCTTCTCCACCGTCGTCGCGTCCAGCACCGGGCCCTGCGCCATCAGCTCGCCCGCGAAGCGGAAGAGGGGCGGGCGCTCCGCGATGATGTGCACGTCGCTGGCCAGGCCCCGGCGGCCTTCTTCCAGCAACACGGCCAGCTCGCGCCCCGCGCCCGTGAAGGTCCGGGCCGGCGCCGCCACCGGACGGGCCGCCGCGGGCTCGGGCGCACGGACTGCCTGGGCTACGGCGGGCTCGGGCGTGCGGTAGGGCTGTGACGCAGCGGGCTCGGGCGTGCGGTATGCCGGAGCAGGGGCGGGCTCGGGCGTCCGATAGGACGGTGCCGCGGCCTGCACGGGCGCTGGGGCGGCGGGACGCGCGGCGGGCGCGGGCTGCGCGGGACGCGCGGTGGCGGCCTGGGCGGCGGCCCCCGCGTCGGCGGCCCGGCTGAGGCGCAGGTGGATGAGGTCCCCTCGCCGCATGGCGGCGATGGACAGCGAGCCCAGGCCGGTGGCGTTGACGGTCCACTGGACCGGCGTCTCCGTGACGGTGGAGGCCCGGGCCACGCCCACCATGGCCTGCAGGGCGCGAGTGATGTCCTCGGCCGTGGCGGTGGTGGGGTCCACCGGCTCATAGCCATTGGCGCCGCGGATCATCGGAGGACGGCCGGTGGCCAGGGTCAACTCGGTGACACCCGGACGCGACAGGTGCCGCAACAGTTCTGCGAGCGATTTCATGCGGGATGTCGGCTCAGCCGCGACGGCGCGCGGGCGCGGGGGAGCCGCAGGATAGACGACATCGCGCGGAATCCGGCCACCCCTTGTCCCAGGATTGCCCGCCTGCTTCCGGACAGATGGAAATCATCCGTGCCTGACGGAGACTGTCACCTGGAATGCGGGGGAGGGAGCTCCGGGACCCACCAGGGGGCCCGCTCGGAGCAGCAGGCGGGAGGAGGGCCCCCCGCCCTGCGGCATTACGTCCCGTGGGCTCTAGAGCTCGCGGGACATCAGGAGGCGAAGCTTCCCGGACTTCTTGGAGACCACCGTGGCCACCGTGGTGAAGCCTTCCTTCCGGTAGAAGCTCACCGCGGGCGAGTTGGACGGATCCACCCGCAGGGCGATGGTCTTCCGGTACATGTCCCGGGCCGCCTTCAGCGCCTGCTCCAGCAGGATGTTGCCCAGGCCCTTGCGGCGCAGCTCGGGCTTCACCACGATGTTGCGCAGGTACGCCGCGCCCGGAACCGGGCCGTCCCGCTCCACCGTGACATAGCCGACAAGCTGGCTTTGCAGCTTCGCCACATGGATGAAGGGCTTGAGCTGCGTCAGGGCCTTGAGGCTGTCCTCCTGCGTCTCACCCCGGCTCTTCCAAGGCTCAGAGCCGGCGCGCAGGTCCGCCACCGCCGTCATGTCTTCGTCGGTGGGCAGGCCGAATTTCACCGCCGCCATCAGGTCGTTGGGGAGGCCAGCCACATCCAGTATCGGTGCTGGGGCCACCTCCACGCCTGCGTCCACCTGCTTCATCGTCATCGCCTTGCTCCTCCGTCGAGTTGCGATCCTAACCGCTCCGGCGGCACCGGTGCACGCAGTGATTCCGCGCACATTGTCCCATGAAGTGAGGAGAGGCCCTCCTCTCCGCTGGTGAGGAGCCGGATTTCGTCGAACCGGTCATGCGTTCAGGCCATTCCAAGAATGATCATCGCCTCCACGCCTGGCACCCTGCCGGCCTTCCGTGTCGGGCCGCTTCCCACTATAAAACCCGTAGTCGGGCGCGAAGGCGTCAAACTCCTCCGCTCGACCGTCAGCCAGAGCCCCACCTTGCAACTCAACCATGCCCAGCGAGAGCTGACGCTCAAGATCGTCTACTACGGGCCCGGCCTCAGCGGGAAGACGACCAATCTGCGTCACCTCCACGCGAAAGCGTCCCCGGAGGTGCGGGGGCGGTTGCTGACCGTGGAGACTCACGACGACCGCACGCTCTTCTTCGACCTGCTGCCCGTCTTCTTCTCCACGTCCTCCGGCTTCAAGGTGAAGGTGAAGCTCTTCACCGTGCCGGGCCAGGTCATCCACAACGCCACCCGGCGCATCGTCCTGCAGGGCGCGGACGCGGTGGTCTTCATCGCCGACAGCCGCCGCGGCGCCACGGCGGACAACAACGCCTACTGGCGCAACCTCCAGGAGAACATGAAGGAGAACAACCTGGACCCCAGCCAGGTCCCGGTGGTCATCCAGTTCAACAAGAAGGACCTGCCGGACGCGCGCACGGATGCCGAAATCGAGGAGTCGCGCCGGCGAGGCGGCGAGGCGGTGGTGGGCGCGGTGGCGCTGCGGGGCGAAGGCGTGCTGGAGACCTTCCACGCCGTGGCGCAGGCAGCCTACCGGCGGCTCGACATGCGCGCCCACCTGGCGCGCAACCTGGGCCTGACGGAGGCGGAGTTCCTGGGCCAGATTTTCCGGCGCATGGACCTCACGGGCACGGCGTTGGCCTCCCTGTACGGACGCGCGGCGGGTGAAGCGCGCAGCGGAGACGGGCGATGAGCGGCGCGTCGGACGGCGTGGGCGCCTCGCGCCGTGAGTCCGTGCTCCAGCGGAGGCTGTCGCTGGCGGACATGCTGGACCTGCCCTCCTTCGTGGAGGTGGTGCGGAGCTTCAGCGAGCTGTACCGCGTGGGCATCAAGGTGATGGACACCGCGGGCGACAAGCTGGCCGACGTGAAGGTGGGTCACGGCGACTTCTGCTCGTACGTGTTCGGCTTCCCGGAGGGCCGCTCGCGCTGCACCGCCACGGTGGCCCGCGTGAAGGACGGACCGGTGGCCCTGGTGCAGGGCGCCCGGCCCGCGCGCGGTGATGGCTCGGAGGCGGCGGGCATCATCGCGCTGCCGTGCTTCACCGGCCTGCGCTACCTGGTGATGCCGGTGCGCTGGGAGGGTGACGAGCTGGGCCGCGTCATCCTGGGCCCCTTCACGCCGGAGGAGCTGGCGGACTTCCCGCCGTCGCTGACGGACATCTCCGGGGTGGACCTGTCGCGCGCGCACGAACTGGTGGCCCGCGTGCGGCGCGTGCCGGAACGCACCGCCGCGCAGGTGCTGGTGCACTTCGGGCAGGTGCTCGCCGCGCTGGTGGCCAGCGGGCAGCGCGCCTTCCTGGCGACGCAGCTCCACATCGAGGCGATGCTGGAGACGCACCGGGATTTGGAGGCGAACAACGCCCGGCTGGCGCAGGCCAACACCCGCCTGAAGGAGCTGGACCGGCTGAAGTCCACCTTCCTGGGCACGGTGAGCCACGAGCTGCGCACGCCGCTGGCTTCCATCATCGGCTACTCGGAGATGCTGGCTGAGGGCCTGGCCGGCGCGCTCAACCCGGAGCAACTGCTCTACGTCCGCACCATCGTGGAGAAGGGCGAGTCGCTGCTCAACCTCATCTCCTCCATCCTGGACCTGAGCCAGATTGAAGCCGGACGGCTGCGCCTGGTGATGGGCCCGGTGGACCTGGGCAGCGTCATCCAGACGGCGGTGTCCAGCGTGGCGCCCCAGGCGCAGCGCAAGGGCGTGGAGCTGGAGGTGCGCCTGCCGCCGTTGCCTCAGCCGCGCCTGGCCGCGGACGCGGACAAGCTGCGCCAGGTGGTGGTGAACCTGCTCGCCAACGCGGTGAAATTCACCTCGTCCGGGGGCCGGGTGTCGGTGGTGATGTCGGAGGCCACCGCGCAGAAGGAGCTGGCCGCGCCGGGCTACCGCGTGAGCGTGGAAGACACCGGCATGGGCATCCGCGAGGACCAGTTCGAGAACATCTTCCAGAGCTTCTACCAGGTGGACGGCAGCTCCACGCGCGAGCACGGCGGCGCGGGGCTGGGACTGGCCATCGTGAAGAGCCTGGTGGAAGGCCACGGCGGCCGTGTGTCCGTGGAGAGCGAGTTTGGCCGGGGCTCTCGCTTCACCGTGGTGCTGCCGCTCCAGCCGCCGCTGTCGGAGCACGGCGGCTTCTCCGCGCTGGCGCCCACGCCGTCACCCAGCGGACACGACCGCTTCTGACGCGCCCTGACGCACCGGGGGACTGAACTGAGTTCCCCGGCCGGAAGGGCTCCCGCGTATCCTCGCGCGCATGCTCTCCGGACGTCCCCCCGCCTCCTCCTACGTACTCATCGACGCAGAAAACATCGACTGGGCTGTGTCCAACGTGGTGGGGCGCAAGCCCGAGTCCCAGGACCGCGTCCAGTTCGACCGGCTCGTGTCCTTCTGTGAGACGAACTTCCCGGCGCCCGTGCGCTGCGTGGTGGTGCTCAACGCCCGCGGAGAGCAACTGCCGGACGTCATGATTGGCTTCGTGCGCGCGCTCAAGTCCGCCGGCTGCGACGTGGCCCTGCTCTACGGCCGCCCCGACCAGAAGGTGGTGGACCTGGGCATCCTGAAGCTGCTGGAGAACATCCGCACCCAGCGCCCCGGCGCGGCGGTGGTGCTCGCCAGCCATGACGGCGCGGACTTCGCGGACGCGCTCAAGCCCATGCTGGAGGAGAAGCGCCAGGTGGCCGTGCTCGGCCTGCGTGAATACGTCAGCCAGCGCTTCCGGGAGCTCGTCCCCTCCGGGCTCAAGATTCTGGATTTGGAGTTGAACGCCAAGGTGTTCAACCGGCCCCTGCCGCGCATGCTCCCTGTCAACGTGGACGAGTTCGACCCAGGGCTGTTCTTGTAGCAATGGCAGTCACAGGACCCGCCTGGGCTGTGGTGATTCCTGTCACAGCCCGGTGTATTCTGAGAGTGCGGTAAAACATGGCATGACGCTTGAACTGGCTCCTCCTGAGCTCAGGGATTCCCTCTGGGTCATCAGGAGCCTTCATGCGTTCGTCTCGTCGCGTTGGAACCGCCCTCTGGGCCGCCGTCTTCTCGCTCGCTCTTCCGCTCAGCCAGGCCCACGCCGCTGACGACTGTGTGGAGTTCCAGGGGCTCCAGCACTGTGGCCTTGGCGCCGTCAAGGTGAGTGGTTCGGAGAAGGGCGTTCGCATCGACAGCCTGGAGAAGGAGCCGTCCGGTAAGGCCGGCGTCGCCATCCACACGCCGCCCGCGGCGGCCTGGACGGCGGAGACCCAGTCGGACGGTGCGCAGCGCAACTTCTTCACCGCCTACGCCGAGGATGTGCCGGTCAGCACGTCCACCGTCAGCTCGTCGCGGGAGTCCACCTCGTACTCCGCGACGTTCACCGGCTCCGGTGACGCGACCACCTACTCCGTGCTCGCGTACTACAACGGCCGGCTCCAGGCCGCCGTGGGTGGCATCAGCAGCGGTGACACGGGCGCCGTGGGCATCATGGTCCCCAACCCGGGCTGGACGCCGAACTGCCGCCCGCGCACCCAGACGTATGCCCAGTGTGAGTCGGCCTGCTACGCGAACGGCTACTCCAACTGCAACTACTGCAACACGGTGTGCTCCCTCACCGTAGGCTTCGCGAGCGCTCAGCTCAGCAGCGCCTGCTTGTGGCAGTACACCGTCGCGGAGCCGGGGGTCCGGCTGCCGAACGGCCAGATTGTCCGGGCTGACCAGATCGTGTTGCAGGAGGAGATCTCGGGCCCGTCCAACTACCCGTACCTCAACTTCAACCGCATCGACGTGCAGACCACCGCGCGCTCGACGGTCATCACCGGCGAGTCCCTGGTCCCCGCCGGCAAGTAGTCACCGCGTCGTTTCGGCCTGGAGCGGGCTCAGGGGGGACGCCCGCTCCAGGCCGTTGTCTTTCCCGTTCCAAATTCTCTCTCCGAAGAGCGTCCCATGAAGGCATCGTGGTGGTTGACGGCCCTGCTGCTCACGGCGGGAGCTCCCAGGCAGGAGAACGACGCACCCGCGCCGGGCGCGGCCGTCTCGGAGGTGCCCGGGCGCCCGGACGACGAGGCTCTGGCAGGGGGCGGCACCACGGTGTTTGACGTCTCGCACAATGCCTATGGCCGCGCGCTGGGAAACCTGGCGCCCACGCGCTGGTACCAGATGCGCGAAGGCAAGGTGTTGTTCATGCGGGACTGGGCCGCACATGAAGAAGGGCTGGCGGGCCCGCTGACGAACGCCGCCGGGTGTGGTTCGTGTCACTTCAAGGATGGCCGGGGCCGCCCGCTGCCCGACGTGGGGCCAGAGGCGCCGCTGCTCGTCCGGTTGAGCGTGCCCGCGAAGGACGCGCCCGCGGGGCATCACGAGCCCGTCTACGGCGTGCAGCTCAATGACCGTGGGACCGCGGACGTCCCGGCCGAGGGCACGGTCCAGGTCACCTATACGGACGTGAAGGGGAGGTACGCGGACGGGACGCCGTACACGCTGCGCCAGCCGCGCTACCGCATCAACCAACTGGGCTATGGGAAGCTGGCTCCCGAGGTGATGCTCTCGCCGCGCATCCCCTCCCAGCTCTTCGGCCTGGGGCTGCTGGCGGCCATCCCGGATGAAGCCATCCACGCCCTGGCGGACGCGGATGACCGCGATGGGGACGGCGTCTCCGGCCGTCCGAACCGCGTGGTCAGCGTCCACTCCGGCAAGGTGGCGCTGGGCCGCTTCGGGTGGAAGGCCAATCAGCCCACGCTGGAGCAACAGGTCGCCAGCGCCTTCTCCGAGGACCTGGGACTGACGTCACCGCTCTATCCGGAGAGCAACTGCACGGCGAAGCAGGATGGCTGCATGACGCGAGTGGCCGCCAAGGGCCCCGCATTGTCGCGCCACGTCCTGGAGCGGACGACGCTGTACCTGCGGCTCATCGGCGTGCCCGCGCGGCGCGACGTGTTGGAGCCCACCGTGATGAAGGGACAGGTCCTCTTCCAGAAGACGGGCTGCGCGGCGTGCCACCAGCGGGAGTTCACCACGGGCACCGTCGAGGACGTCCCCGAGCTGTCCAACCAACGCATCCGTCCGTACACGGACCTGCTGCTGCACGACATGGGGCCGGAGCTGGCGGACGGCCGCCCGGACGGAGATGCGAGCGGCACCGAGTGGAGGACGCCGCCCTTGTGGGGCCTGGGGCTGCTGGAGACGGTGAACCGTCAGGTGCGGATGCTCCACGACGGGCGCGCGCGCAGCTTCGAGGAGGCCATCCTGTGGCACGGTGGCGAAGGCGCGCGTGCCCGCGAGCGCTTCAAGGCCTTGGGCAAGGCGGAGCGTGAGGCATTGGTGGCCTTCCTGCGCTCGCTCTGAACGCGAGCGCAGGGGGCGTCGCCGTCAACTGTTGGCCATGGCGGTGCGGAGGCTGTCCAGGATGTAGTACCGGAGCTCCTCGCTCGTCATCTCAGGCGTCTCCTTCAGCTTCTTTTCGGCGAACTTCTTCCATTCGTGCAGCTCGTTGGGCGTTGGCTCGCTCGACGGTTGTGAGGGCCCGGCCTCGTTGAGGTAGATGAGCCAGCCGTAGGCCGCCCGGATGTGGTCTTCGATGCGATTGCTGGCGGGAGCGTCCGTCCCCATCTTCTCGTCGCGCATCGCGTCCTGGATGGCGAACTTGAGCTCCTCCGGGGAGATGTCCTTGTTCTCCTTCTTCTTCTCGTTGGCGAAGGCGCGCCAGCGCCGCATCTCCTCGGGCGTGGCGTCGCGCTCCTGCCCCTCGTAGCAGAAGGACACCCACTTGACGGCGTCCTGGATGAACTGGTCGATGTTGGTGCTGCCCGTGCCGTCCATGCCCGTCGCCTTCACGCGGATGGCGTCCTGGATGGCGAACTTGAGCGCCTCCGGCGTGATGTCCGGGTTCGCCTTCTGGTGCTTCCGGGCGAAGTCGCGCCAGTGCGCCAGTTCCCCGGCGGTGGGCTTGCGCTCCTGGCCCTCGTAGCATTGGGTGACCCACTTGACGCCGTCCTCGATGAACCTGTCGATGTTCAGCGGCGTCGCCTCACCGGTCCCCGTCATCTTCGCGCGAATGGCGTCGGTGATGGCGTACTTGAGGTGCTCCGGCGAGATTTCCGGGTCCTTCTTCAACTGCTCCTGGGCGAAGGCGCGCCACTCCTTCAGCTCCGCGGGCGTGGCCTCGCGCTCCTTGTCGTCGTAGCACTGGGTGACCCACTTGACGGCGTCCTGGATGAACTTGTCGATGTTCTCCGGCGTCACCGCGTCCGTCCCCAGCACCTTCGCCCGGACGGCGTCGATGATGGCGTACTTGAGCTCCTCCGGGGTCGTCTTTGGATTCTTGCTCATCAGGTCGGCGGCGAAGGCGCGCCAGTGCTGCATGTCCGCCGCCGTGGGAGGGGGCGCCTTTTCGTCGTAGCACTGGTGGACCCACGCGAGGGCCTCGGAGATGAACCTGTCGGTGTTCGCCGGCGAATGGGCGTCCAGTCCGTCCCGCTCCAATCGCAGCTTGTCTTGGATGGCGAAGCGGACCTCCTCGGCGGTGATTTCGGGGTTCTTGTTGCGGAGCTCCCGTGCGAAGTCCATCCACTTGGAGCGCTCGGGCCCGCTCGGCCAGCGCTCGCCTTTGAAGACCTCTCGGAATGCCTTGTCAATGCAGGCCGCCAGGCGCTCATCCCTGAGCGGGCCCAGGGCGGAGGGGAGAATCTCCTTGCCGAAGGGGGGCTGCGGGGTGCCCGAAGTCCCCGGGGCCTGCGCGGCGAAGGTGCTCGCGGGGGCTGCTTTCGTCACGCTCTGCGTTGGAAGCACGGAGCCGAGCAGGTCCACCCACTGCTGGGGGCTGACGTCCTTTGGGCCCGTGGGGCTCGTCTGGGTTTTGGACGTGGAAACGAAAGGCAGCCGCTCGCCAATCTTCGACATGAAATTCCCCCAGGAGATGGAAGTCCCAATCTTTATGTTGTCTTGGATTGGTGGGAAAAAGTTGCGTCTGCCCAAGGTACCAAAAAGTGTCGTTGCCCTGACACGCCGTCTGGTCTTACGTGTGCGTCCATGTCTGGTGAGTTCGATTTCATCCGCCGGTTCCTCGCGCACTTCCCGGCCGCGCGTGTGCCCGTGGGGCCCGGGGACGACTGCGCGGTGCTGCCCCCCTCACGTGGGGCGCAGTGCGTCACCACGGACGCGGTGGTGGAGGACGTGCACTTCACGCGCGCCGCGTTCTCCCCCGCGGACATCGGCCACAAGGCGCTGGCGGTGAACCTGTCGGACCTGGCGTCCATGGGGGCCACGCCGCGCTGGTTCGTCTGCGCGCTCGCGCTGCCGAAGGACTATCCCTTGCGGGAGCTCACAGGCCTGGCGCGAGGCATGGCCGCGCTGGCCACCGCGCACCGGATTGCCCTGGTGGGTGGCAACTTCACCTCCGCGCGCGAGCTCTCCGTCACCATCACCGCCGCGGGCGAGCTGTCACGCGCGCCCCTCACCCGCGCGGGGGCGCGGCCCGGGGACCTCCTCTATGTCTCCGGCACGCTGGGCGATGCGCGCCTGGGACTGGAGCACCTTCGTGCGGGGCTGCGCCGGGGCGCCGCCGTGCGCCGTCAGCGCCGCCCCGAGCCTCGCGTGGCGCTGGGCCTGCTCGCCTCGCGCCATGCATCCGCCGCGCTGGATGTTTCCGACGGACTTGCACAAGACCTGGGTCATCTCTGCACCGCCTCGGGTGTCCGCGCGGAGCTGGAGGTGGAGCGGCTGCCACTGTCAGCGGCGGTGCGCAAGGCCCTGGGGCCCGAAGGCGCGCTGGCGGGGGGCGAGGACTATGAGTTGCTGCTGGCCGTTCCCCCGGGGCGTAGCCGGGCATTCGAGCGCGCGTGCGCTACAGGCGGGCACGCCATCACCCGCATCGGCCACTGCACAGAGGGGCGCGGGTGGGTGAGCCGGGACAGGACAGGCCGTGTTCTCCCACTGCCAGAGGGGTTCGACCACTTCCGACCTCGGGCGATGGATTGACCCTGCGGAGCAGCAAGGCTAAACCCGAGACGCTTCTCATCCCCCGAAAGCAACCCGTGCGCCGTCCCCTCCGCGACGACACAGTCCCCGGACACACTCCCCGCCGCGAGCCCCTGCAGCGACTGCTGCGCGCCGTGGACGGACCTCGCGCGACCCGCGAGGTCTCCCTTCACCGGAAGATTCTCAACGGCTACGTCTTGATGGGGCTGGCGCTGACGGGGTGGATGTACGCGTCGGACGGCCTCATCAGCTTCGTCTTCCCCGCGCTCAGCACGGGGGGGAAGGACGCCGTGCGCATCGGCGTCGCCATCATCATCACCGGGGCCGCCGCCGCGCTGCTGCCTTCGTGGCTCGCGCGCGTCACCCGCGTGAAGGTGCTCAGCCGCTCCGCATACGAAATCTCGCAGGGCGACCTGTCCAAGCCGGTGGCCGCCGAGGGCGGCAGCAAGCGCGACGAGATTGACGAGCTGACGGGCGCCATCACCCGCATGCAGGAGAACCTGCGCGAGCTGGTGGGCAAGATTCAAGAGACGGCCAAGAGCGTGGCCGACACGGCCATCGACCTCCAGCGCTCGGCGGAGAACGTCAACGGCTCCACCGAGGAGGTGGGCTCGTCGATGGAGAAGATTGCTGGCGGCGCCGAGTCCCAGTCGCAGCTGGTGTCGAAGGCGTCCAAGGTCATCACCGAGATGGCCGGCAGCATCCAGCGCACCACGGCCAGCGCCGAGGACGCGGCGCGGACGACGGCGGAGACGAGCAGCGCGGCCGAGGACGGCTCCAAGGCGGCGCGGCTGGCCGGCGACAAGGTGAAGAAGGTCTTCAACCGCATCGAGTCCGCCAGCCAGCAGGTGTTCGCCTTCGGCGAGAAGACGCAGGAAATCTCGAAGATCGTCGACGCGATTACGCAGGTGGCGCAGCAGACGAACCTGCTGGCGCTCAACGCAACCATCGAGGCGGCGCGCGCGGGTGAGTACGGCCGCGGCTTCGCGGTGGTGGCCGATGAAGTGCGCAAGCTGGCCGAGAGCGCGGGCCGCTCCGCCGAGCAGATCTCCAAGCTGGCGCGCGACATCTCCGGGCAGTCCACCTCCGTCGTGAGCGCCATGAAGGAAGGCATCGCGGAGCTGGCCGAGGGCCGTGAGGACCTGACCAACATCGTGCGCTCCATGGGCGCCATCACCGACACCATCCGCAAGGGCTCCGAGAAGGTGCACCTCATCTCCGAGAGCGCCCGCGAGCAGCTCAAGGGCAGCGAGGAGATGGTGACGGCCATCGAGGAAATCAAGCTGGTGGCGCGCAACAACGCCTCCTCCACGGAGGCCATCCAGGCCGTCATCCAGGAGCAGACCGCCGCCGTGTCCCGCATGACGTCGCTGGCCAGTGAGCTGACCAACCTCTCCGTCGAGCTGCAGAGCGTCGTGCGCAGCTTCCGCCTGGGCCCATGAGTCAGACGCCCTCGGACAACGTCGACGCGAAGCTGAAGGCCGCGGAGGACCACCTGCGCGAGGTGATGCTCGCGCTCCCCGAGGTCACCGAGGAGTTCCCCTGGGGCCACCGCACGGTCAAGGTGAAGGGGAAGATGTTCGCCATCCTCGTGCTGGACAACGACGGGCTGGGGGTCACCACCAAGCTCCCGGAGTCCAACGAGGCCGCGCTCACGCTGCCCTTCACCGCGCCCACCGGCTACGGCCTGGGCAAGAGCGGCTGGGTGTCCTCTCACTTCAAGCCGGGCAGCGAGGTCCCCATCGGGCTGCTGGCCCAGTGGATTCACGAGAGCTTCCGCGCCGTGGCGCCGCAGAAGGTGCTCAAGGCGCTGATGGCTCCGGGCGCGGCGCAGGCTCCGAAGGCGAAGCCGGTGGCTCGGAAGGCGAAGTCGGCGGCGAAGCCCGCGGCCCCTGCAAGGACGTCCGCGGCGGCGAAGCCAGGGGCCGGTGCCGGGAAGGGCGGGGCGGCGAAGCGGGGTGT